>JASMAE010000214.1 GCA_030754475.1 Rhodospirillales bacterium | reverse complement strand
ACGCTCGCGCTATCGGCCCGCGCGACGCAGGCGGCCGTTCGTCCACAGGATTCGAAGGCGCCCCCCGATTCCGTCCTTGCGTTCGCATTGGCCTTTTGGCAGGCTACAATTTGTGCGTCCTCGAAAAAAAATCACAATATGTAGGGGCTGTCTATTCCCTCCATTCCTCGCAAACCGACCGGCGCACGCGGGTCCCTTCCGCCGAATTACCGGAGTGAAGCGCCATGAGACTGTCCGCAGAGCGAGGCGGCACGATCGCCGTGAACCCCATCGACGTGGTCGAGAGCGTGGTGCAAGCGAAAGACTGGATCTTCGATCGGCGCGCCGACGATGAGATGGTCGCGCAGGCGCCGGGGTGCTGGTGCGATTTCAGCCTTCATTTCTCGTGGAATGATTCGCTCGATGCGCTTCATTTCAGTTGCGCCTTCGACATGCGCGTGCCGCCCGCCAAGCGCTCTCCGGTCCACGAACTGCTCGCCTTGATCAACGAAAAGACGTGGTTCGGCCACTTCGGCCTGTGGGACGACGACGGTCTTCCCCTCTTCCGCTATGCGTTGCCGCTTCGCGGCGTCGCCGGCCCCAGCCTGGGCCAGATGGAGGATCTGCTGGATTGCGCGGTCGCCGAGTGCGACCGCTTCTACCCCGCCTTCCAATACGTGATCTGGGGCGGCAAGAGCGCGACCGAGGCCGCGCAGGCCGCCCTGCTCGAGCCCGTCGGCGAAGCCTGAGGGCGGGGTAATGGCCGCCGTCCTTCTGGTCGGTTGCGGCAAGATGGGGGGCGCCTTGCTGGAAGGCTGGCTCGAATCCGGCTTCCGCGCGAACGAGGTGACGGTCGTCGAGCCCGCCGCAAACGCCGCTGCTGAAGCGCGCCAGCGCTTCGGGGTGGAGGTGGTGGGAGGACCTGAGCAAATTCCGGCCCGGTTCGTTCCGCGAGCAGTGGTGTTCGCGGTCAAGCCCCAGGGGATGGACGCGATCGTCGGCGAATACGCACCTTTCGCGGGCGCGGGCGCGACCGTCCTTTCGATCGCCGCGGGGAAAAGCATCGCCTACTTCCAGCGCAAACTGGGAGATGCGGCCGCCATCGTCCGCAGCATGCCGAACACGCCGGCCGCCGTCCGGCGCGGCATCACCGTGGCGAGCGCCAGCGCCCTCGTTTCGGAGCCCCAGCGCAAGCTCTGCAATACCCTGCTTGAGGCCGCGGGCGAGGTGGTCTGGATCGACGACGAATCCCTCCTCGACGCGGTCACGGCGACGTCCGGCAGCGGCCCGGCCTACGTCTTTTTGTTGGTCGAAAGCCTCGCCCACGCGGGCGCCGCCGCCGGTCTGCCCGCGGATCTGGCCCAACGCCTGGCGCGGGCGACGGTCACCGGCTCGGCCGCGTTGCTCGACGCATCGCCGGACTCGCCGGAGACCTTGCGCCGAAACGTCACCAGCCCAGGCGGCACCACCGCCGCGGCGCTGAAGGTGCTAATGGCCGAGGGCGGCATGGCGGCGCTGATGGAGCGCGCCGTGGCCGCAGCCGCGCAGCGTTCGCGCGAACTCGCGGACTAGGGCACTAGACCGGATCGCGGTCGGTCCGAATCGCCTGTGGCGATCCAGCGGGCGCGTGAATCTGGTCTACACCATTGAGAACGAGCGGATTCACGCGTTTGATTGGAACCGCAATGCGGTGCCAATCAAACGCAATTCGCTCTAGGCGACGGGCGCGACCCGCCCGCCTGCACGATCGTCCGCGTCTGCGGAATCGCAGCGGCCCGCACGGCTGCACGGCCACCCACGGAATCGTGGGATTGGGGCGGCCGGGAGGGGTGCTGGTTCCGCTTGAACGAAGAATGATCTACGGGTTGGGACCCGCGAGCGCCGGGCTGAGCATTTCTCGCAACTTGGCGAGCGCCGCCGCCTCCAGTTGGCGGACGCGGTCCTTGCTGAGCCCGATCTCGACGCCGATGGCATCGAAGGTCTGACGGACGTCCTCGAAGTAGCGCTTGCGGATGATGAACTGTTCTCGCGGCGGCAACAGGGCGAACGCCTTGGCGATCGTTTCGCGCACGAGGCGCCATTCGCCCTTCTCCGCCAGCGCTTCCTCGGGCGTGGGATCGCCGCTCGCCATGCATTCGCCGAGGGGGGGGCGTATGCGGCCGTCATCACTGTTGGCGATCGGCCGGTCCAGGGATTCGTCGGTGCCTGAGATGCGCCGCGCCAGCGCCAGAACCTCCGACGCGGTGGTCCCGAAGCTTGACGCCAGGCGCGCGACGATCTCGTCGCTCAACCCCTCGGCCCCGTTCACCAACTCGGCCGTCAACCTTCTCAGCCGCAGGACGAGGGCCTTCTGCGTGGTCGTGGTCCCGACGCGCACGATCGACCACGAGCGGACGACGTAGTCCTGCATCGCGGCCCGAATCCACCACATGGCGTAGGTCGAAAGGCGGACCCCGCGGTCGGGGTTGAAACGGCGCACTGCCTGGATCAGGCCCACGGTCCCTTCTTGGACCAGATCGCTCATGGGCAGGCCCGAATTGTGGTAGTGGCGCGCGATCCTGATCACGAAGCGCAAGTGGCTGGCCACCAGGCGGCGCGCCGCGTCGGTATCGCCGGCGCCGCTATCGCGGGCCAGACGCTGCTCTTCCTCGCGGTCCAGCATCGGCTGTCGCGCCGCGATCCGCGCCAGGTTCGGACCGACGGTCGCGTCGATCGCCCCGCGTCCTCGAAACACGCTCGGTTTGGCCGGTTTATGCCTTCGGTTCCACATGGTGCACTCGGTTCATTATACTCGAAGCCAGCGTTTCACGATCGCGGAAATTGCGGAGGCGGGTACGGAGGAATCCATGGCACGCAGACCGAGAACCACGGGCGGACAAGGCGATGGGCGGCGCGGGCGAAAACCCCGCACGTCGGGCACGGGTGCGGACGCCGACCAGCGCATCATCGATGCCGCACTCGAGGCGGCGGCGGAGAACGGCTGGATCGCGACATCGTTCGCCGAAATCGCAACCCGGGCAGGGGTTTCGCTCGCCGATCTGTACGCGGCCTTTCCCTCCAAGGTGGCGCTGATCAACGGGTTCATCGAAAAGATCGATCGCGAGGTGTTGACGGGAACCGATGCCGACGCCGGCGAATCGGCGCGTGACCAGCTGTTCGACTCGCTGATGCGCCGCTTCGACGCCCTCGCCCCCTATAGGGCCGGCGTCGCCGCGATCGCGCGCGACGCACCCGCCGATCCGATCGCGGCTGTTTACGTCCTGCCCCGGCTTCTGCGCTCGTTTGCTTGGGCCCTCGAGGCGGCCGGGCTTTCTTCCGCGGGCGTGGTGGGTGCCGTGCGTGTTAGGGGCGTGGCCTTGGTCTACGCGAATGCCTTCCGCATCTGGCTGCACGACGACACCCAGGACATGGCCAAGACCATGGCGGCCTTGGACGCAGGCTTGCGCCGCGCCGGGCGTGCTCGCGGCAGCCCGTCCACACGCGCCTAGAGCAGATCGTGGTCGGTCGAAATCGCAATACGGTGATCCGCTCGAGCGTGCGCCAATCCGCGGGCCGATCGTTTTTTATGCACTGCAATATAAATGTTGACATTACGTTCGTATTAAGGGATTTTCATTGATGTGCAGTGCAGCATTAAAGGAAGAGGAGATTGACATGGCCGAAAGCAGCAAGGGCCGAGAGCGTACCGCCGAGACTTGGTGGACCGGGCGCCCGTTCCCGGGCGAGTTCGGGGCCGCGATGGCGCGGACTGCGTTTCCGGCGCTCGACCTCGAAGGCGTCGCGGACTACCAGCGCAAGAACTTCGACGCGCTAGCGGCCGCCAACCGCAAGATGATTGACAGCGGATGGAAGGCCACCATGCGCCAAGCGCAGGTGGTCGCCGAGACCTGGAACGGCGCGTGGGATATTTTCCGCGAAATGGCGAGCGTGCCGAGCCCTGAAGGCGCGGTGGCGAAGCAATCCGCCTATCTCGAAGAGACGTTCGGAAAGATGGTTGGATGCGCGCGCGAGATGTCGGAAGGCATCGCGGAATCCACCGTCGAAGCCGCGAACCTCGTCAACGAACGCGTCGTGGGAAGCCTCGACGAGCTCAAGCACCTGGCGAAGCCGCGCGCGAACTGACGATCGCGCCCGAGCACCGTCGAAGCCGCCTCGTTCTCGAGGCGGCTTCGTTGCTTGGCGAGGGGCATAGCGCAGTGTTCGCTTTTGCCGAATCGCCTCAGCCCACGCGCCGGCCCAGCCACCCGCGGCATCGTACGATGGGGGCGGCCGGGCGGGGCGTGTAAGCTGGTACCGTCTAAACGGATGATGCGCCGGCCCGCACCGGCGCGTCCCGACACGCTCGAAGACGCGCCCCCAAGAAGATCAGCATGGAGGTCAGGCCCGTGGAGATCAGCTATGACGACTTCGCCAAGATCGACGTTCGCGCGGGAACCGTCGCCCGGGCCGAGGCGCACGCGCACGCCTGGGTGCCGGCGCTGAAGCTGTGGGTCGATTTCGGCTCCGAGATCGGTGAGAAGCGGAGCTCGGCCCAGATTGCCCATCACTACGCGCCCGAGGCGCTGGTAGGCCGCCAAGTCGCCGCAGTGGTCAACTTTCCTCCCAAGCGGATCGGCGGGTTCCTGTCGGAATGTCTGGTGCTCGGCTTTGCCGATGCCCGGAAGAACGTGGTTCTCGTCGGTCCCGATCACGCGGTTCCGAACGGCGCCCGGCTGTTTTGATGCGATTCCCTAGAGCGGATTCAAGCGGCCGCTGGATCGCCGCAGGCGAGTCCGACCGACCGTGTTCCGCTCTATGTCGGGAGTTGCACGCGCGCCCTGAGGCCACCGCTAGGTGAGGCGCCGAGTTCGATATCGCCGCCGTGCCCGCGCACCACGTCGCGGGCGATGGTGAGCCCGAGGCCGACGCCGCCGGTGCCGGGCTTGCGCGAGCGCTCCAGCCGGATGAATGGCCGGAATGCCTCGTCGCGCTGATCTTCGGGGATGCCTGGGCCATCGTCGTCAACGGTGATCTCGACGGCATCCTTCCGCACGCCCACCCGCACCGAGACGTGGCCCGCGTAACGGGTCGCGTTTTCGATGAGGTTTGTCACGCACCGCTTGAGGGCCGCGGGCTTGACCGGCAACACGATCTCGCCCTCACTGTGGAAATCGATGGCCTTGGCGCCGTTGCGCCGCGCCAGGGCGACCACGTCTTCGAGAAGCGCGGTCAGGCTGGTGGGCACGGGCTGTTCCTCGCCCTCGCCGCGTGCGAACGCGAGATAGCCTTCCAGCATGTGCTCCATCTCGTTCACGTCCCCTTTCAGCTCGGGGACGCCGCCGTCGGCGCCGAGCAGCTCGAGCTGGAGCTTCATGCGCGTCAGCGGGGTCCTCAGGTCGTGGGAGACCCCGGCGAGCATCTCGGTGCGCTGGCTGATCTGGCGCTGGATGCGCTCGCGCATGGCGAGGAACGCGGCCGCCGCCTGGCGGACCTCCTTGGCGCCTTCGGGTTTGAAGTTCGGCGCGTCGCGGCCCTTGCCGAAGGTGTCGGCGGCCTGGGCGAGCCTGCTGACCGGCTTGACTTGGTTGCGCATGAAAATGGTGGCCACCCCGAACAGGATCAGCGAAGTCCCTACCATCCACATGACGAAGATGAACGTGGTCGAGCTGAACAAGCGCTTGCGCGTGGTGATGATATCGAGCACGCCTTCGCCGAGTTGGACGTGGACGGCGACGTGCTTGGGCATCGAGCGGGTGTCGATTCGGAACGGCCGTCCGACGTACTCCCGCATCGCGCGGACCAGCATCTCCTCGACGATGCCCTTGGCCTTCACCGATTCCCCGGTCAGCCCGTCGCCGTCGCGGAACGTCGCCGAGATGTGCATGTGATTGGACGCCAGCGCGAAGATCCAATTGCGGTCCGAGGCTTCCGGGTTCTGGTTCATCAAATCGATCAGTGTGGCGACGTCGCCGGCGAGGTTGCGCGCGAGGCGCAGCGTCACCTTGTCCCAGTGGCTCTCGTAGAAGATGAACCCGGACACGAGTTGCAAGAGCACGAGCGGGACGACGATGATGAGCAACGAGCGCCCCAACAGGCTTTTCGGCAGGAAGCGCTTGATGGTGGACGCGTCGATCATGGCTCCCGCGTACCCCCGTTGGCCGTCAATCGGGATGCAGGACGTATCCCTGCCCGCGGATGGTTAGCAAATACCGGGGCAGGTGCGGATCGGGCTCGATCTTGCGGCGCAGCCGCGTCACCTGGACGTCCACGGCGCGCCCTCCGCCGGTCGCACCGGTGAGCCGGTTGAGCTCGTCGCGGCCCAGCACCACGCCCGCGCGCTCGGCGAGCGCCGCGAGCAGCGTCGCCTCGACCGAGGTCAGGCGAACAAGCGAGCCGCCGCGGCGCAGCTCGTGGCGCCTCAAATCGAAATCCACCTCGCCGAGAACGACCCGGCCCGAAACGTCCTTGGGCCGGGGTCGCCGCCTGAGAATGCTGTGGATACGCAACAACAGCTCGCGCGGCTCGAACGGCTTGGCGAGGTAGTCGTCCGCGCCGCGCTCGAGCCCCTTGATGCGATCCGCCGTCTCGCCCATGGCGGTGAGCATCAGGATGGCGGCCGTTTTGTTCCGGCCCAGGTCCGAGGCCAAGTCGAAACCGTTCTCGCCCGGCATCATCACGTCGAGCACGATCAGATCGAACGACGCGCTGGCGAGCTTTGCGCGGGCATCCTCGGCATGGCGCGCCGTGGCCGCCAAGAAACCGTTCTCGCTCAGAAATTTCCGCAACAGCTCGCGCAACCGGTCGTCGTCGTCCACCACCAGGATGTGCGCAGGCTCGGCTTCCATTCTCCAATTATACCGACACGTTAACGGGCGTGACCAGCCGCTACGCTTCAGCCGCGCCCCGACTCGCCGTCGGCGAAGCGGTGACGGTCGTCCTCGTTGATGATGCCGCGGAGCACGGTGCGGAATCCCGCCACCGCCTCGGCGCCGGCCTCGCGGTAGGCGCGCGCGATGCGCCCGCTCTGCTTCTCGGTGAGGATCCGTTCCAGCCCCTCGGCTACCGGCGTCAGGTAGAGGCGGCGGCGGCGGCGGTCGGCGGGGTCTGTCTTTTGCTCGATGAACCCTTCGCGCACCAGATGACCGAGCACTCGCGAAAGGCTTTGCTTGGTGATCTTGAGGATACGCAGCAGCTCGGTCACCGAGATGCCGGGATTGCGGCCGACGAAGTAGATCGCGCGATGATGGGCGCGCCCGAAGCCGTACTTGGCCAGGATCGCGTCCGGCTCGGCCGTGAAGTCCCGGTACGCGTAGAACAGCATCTCCATCGCCTGACGCAGTTCATCTTCGCGCAGGAACAAGGGATTGGCGCCGGATCGAAACGAGACCATGACATCACGTCCGCATGCCCCGGAATTGTCTCCGTGGGCTGAGGTGTCTATTAGGACAGTAATATTGACATATTTGCACAGGAACGGTACTTATGGCAATATCCTTCTGGGAGGACCACAAACAAAGAAAGATGGTTTCATGAGCAGCACTCCGTTCGACGATCGTGATGGCTGGATTTGGTGCGACGGCCAAATGGTCCCGTGGCGCGAGGCCAAGCTCCACGTCCTCAGCCATGCCCTGCACTACGCCTCCTGCGTGTTCGAGGGCGAACGGGTCTACAATGGGACGATCTTCAAGCTCACCGAGCATTCCGAGCGTCTCGCGCGCTCGTCCGAGTGTCTCGGATTCAAGGTGCCCTACAGCATTGCCGAAATCGATGCCGCGTGCCGCGAGACGTGCAAGCTCAACGGCATCGTCGACGGCTACGTGCGGCCGGTGGCGTGGCGTGGCAGCGAGATGATGGCGGTTTCCGCCCAGAACACGTCCATCCACACCGCCATCGCGGCCTGGCCGTGGCCGTCCTACTTCGGACCCGAAGCGCGCCTCAAAGGGATCCGGTTGAAGACGTCGAAGTGGCGCAGGCCGTCGCCCGAGACCGCGCCCGTCCACGCCAAGGCGGCGGGTCTCTACATGATCTGCACGCTTTCGAAGCACGCCGCCGAGGACGAGGGATACGATGACGCGCTGATGCTGGACTGGCGCGGCTACGTCGCGGAATCGACGGGTGCCAACATCTTCCTAACGCTCAACGACGATCGGCTTTACACGCCGACGCCGGACTGCTTCCTCGACGGCATTACGCGGCGCACGGTGATCGCGCTTGCCAAGGCGCGCGGAATCGAGGTGGTGGAGCGCCACATCATGCCGGACGAGCTAGCCGGCGCGACGGAGGTCTTCCTCACCGGCACGGCGGCCGAAGTTACGCCCGTGGGCCAAATCGACGCCAACCGGTATGTGCCGGGCGAGATCACCCGGACCCTGCTCGAAGACTACGACACGGCCGTCCGCAAGGCCCCGGAAAGCTCGGCCTCGGCCGCCTGAAGGGCGTCGTCGGGGCCGCCGCGGGGCCCGAGCAATCGGGGCGCTTGCCGGCCCGCTTCCAACCATCTCAGAGACTGCCGCCCGCTGTTCGATCGCGTATTCGTCGAGCGATTGGGTGATGAAAGCGAAAGCATCGTCGACCGAATCCGCACGGAAGAAGAGCTCGGTATCGGTGGCGCCGATGGTGCCGTGGCGGACGAGAGCCGAGAAGTCCAGCACGTCGTCCCAGTATGCCGAGCCGTAGAGAATGAGCGGCATCCTTTTGGTGAGCTTGCCGGTCTGGACCAGGGTCAGGACCTCGAACAACTCGTCGAGGGTTCCGAAGCCGCCCGGAAAGAAGACCACCGCCTTGGCGAGATAGATGAACCAGAACTTCCGCATGAAGAAGTAGTGGAATTTGAAGGCGAGCTCGCGGGTCGTATACGGATTCTCGTGGGCCTCGCCGGGGATCGAGATGCCGAGGCCCATGTTGAGGCCCTTGGCCTCCGACGCGCCGCGGTTGGCGGCTTCCATGACACCGGGCCCGCCGCCTGAGCAGACGACGAACCGGCGTCGGTTGCCGTCGAGACCCTTGGACCACTCTGTCAGTCGCCGGGCGAGTTCGGTAGTAGCGCGATAGCGCCACCATCCTTTCGGCTGCGGCGACGTCGCCGCCCTCGGCCCGCGCTTTGTCCAGGGCCGCGCGGGCATCGTCGCCGGACAGGCACCGCGCCGAGCTCATGAAAACGATGGTATCGCTGACGTCCTGGTCCTCGAACCGGGCAAAGGGGTACAAATACTCGGACAGGATCCTGAGCGGTCTTGCATCGACGCTGTCGAGGAATCTTTGGTTTAGGTAGGCCTCGTCGAGGCTGGTTGGCTTGCGCGTCATCCGGCGTCGTCCCTATCGATGTGGGGGGTAGGGGCCGGGTGATCCTTGCGCGTCCGCGCGTGGATCCGCTCGGCGATCCGTCGGTTGAGAATGACCGTCACGGAAACTTGGCGTCGCCCGTCGGTCGACGGACGCCTACTCCGCCGCTTTCTTGCGCGCGCCGCGGGTGCTGTTGGACGGGTCATGCCCGGCCGCTTCCCCCTGTTCCCAGTGCGCGAGGGCGGCGGTGTCGGAAGCGCGCGCTTCGACCCAACGGGTGCCGGCGTCGGTGTGTTCGCGTTTCCAGAAAGGCGCCTTGGTCTTCAGCCAATCGACGATGAACTCGCAGGCCTCGAAGGCCGCATGGCGATGGGCCGAGGCCGTGCCCACGAGAACGATCCGATCGCCCGGTTCGAGGCGGCCAAAGCGGTGGATCACGACGCTGGCGTCGAGCGGCCAGCGCGCCCTCGCCTGGGTTTCGATCCGCTCAAGCGCGCGTTCGGTCATCGAGGGGTAGTGCTCGAGCTCGATGACCGAGATCGCACGCTGCTCGCTCATGTCGCGCACGAGTCCGACGAACGCGCAAAGTCCGCCCACGGAGCCGCGACCCGCGGCCAAGCGGTCGAGCTCGGCGCCGACGTCGAAGTCCTCGCGCTGGACCCTGATCACGATCCCCACCGCCGCCCGCGAGGCGGCCTCCGAGCCCCGTCACTCGAAACGCTCCGGCCGGGCAACGCCTCAGCCCCCCGTCACCGGCGGGAAAAAGGCGATCTCGTCGCCGGGCGCGAGCCGGGCGTCAAGCGTGGCATACTCCTGGTTGACGGCGATGCGGACGAGCGAGAGGTCTTCGAACGCGTCCGCGTAGCCCGGGTCCTTCGCGCGCAGCCATTCAACCAGTCCGCGGACGTCGTTCACCGTATCGGGTGGCGAGACCGTATCTTCGGAGACGCCCGCCTTTTCGCGCAACCAAGCAAAGCACACGATCTTCATCCCGTGACCTCGTTGAAGGGCAGAAAATCCACGGTATCACCTTCGACGACGGGGCTTGCGTTCTCGTCCAGTTCCACGAGTCCGTCGGCCTCGACCATGGAGGTGAGAATGCCCGAACCCTCGCGGGGGAACAGTATCGCGACCGGAGCCCCGTCGGCACCCGCCACCAGGCGCGCGCGCAGCCATTCGCGGCGCCCCGTCTTCTTGCCGGCGTAGGAGAAGCCGGCCGTGACCCGAAAGAGGCGCGGCGCCACCTCGCCACATCCGCCCAGCGCCAGCACCACCGGCCGGGCGATGCGCATGAAAGTCACGAGCGCCGCCACCGGATTTCCGGGCAGTCCGAGGAACGTGGCGCCCCGCACTTGGCCGAAGGCGATGGGACGGCCCGGCTTTACCGCGAGCCGCCAGAAATAGAGGCTGCCCAGGCGTTGGACTGCGGACGCGACGTGATCCTCCTCGCCCCGCGAGATGCCGCCGGACGTGATCAATAGCTCGTGTTCGGAGGCGGCCGCGGCGAGCGCGGAGTGAACGGCGTCGCGCGTATCCGGCACGATACCGAGATCGGTGACGGCGCACCCCAAGCCGTCGAGAAGGCTCATGATCGCGTATCGGTTGGAATCGAAGATGCGGTCCCCGGCGCCCGCGGCCTCGGCCTCGGCCGGTGCCGAGTCGGGATCGACAATCTCGTCGCCGGTCGAGAACACGGCGCACCGCAGCCGCCGAAAAACATCGAGGCCGCTGGCGCCGACCGAAGCGGCGAGGCCGATCTCCTGCGCCCGAAGGCGCCTTCCTGCCACGAGGATCGTAGCGCCGCGCCGAATGTCTTCGCCCGCGCGGCGCAGGTTGGCGCCCTTTTTGGGCCCCGCTCCGACGACGACGTAAGTCTCATCCGCGCGGCAGTCCTCCTCCATAACCACGGTGTCGGGTCCCGTCGGAATCGGCGCGCCGGTGAACACGCGAAGGGCCTCGCCCGGGCGGGTGGGTCGCTTGAGGGCATGGCCGGCCGCGATTCGCGCGCCCACGGGCAGCCGAGTCTCACCCTTGGCCTCGAGGTCTTCGAAGTACACCGCATAACCGTCGACCGCGGCGTTGTCGGAGGGCGGCACGTCGCGGTCCGAGACCAGATCGCGGGCAAGCGTACGCCCCAACGCCGAGCGAAGCGACACCGTCTCGATCCCGGTCACCGGTTCGATCCGCTGCGCGAGAATCTCGAGCGCGTCTGGAAAGGGCATCAAGCGCTCCGAGTGCGCGAAACTGTCGTCAGCGAGTTTCGGCATCGGTTTCTTCGGTGGCGGCGTGCGGCCCGAGCCCGCAATGTCGGCTGATGAAATCCGCGATCGCCACCACGTCGTTCACGTCGAGGACCGGGAGCGCTACGTTCGCCAGGGCTTCGTCGCTGGCGACTGCGACGACGGTCGGGTCGTCGAGGCAGATCAGGGGCTGGCCGAGGCCCGGGCGATGGACCTCCAGCTTGTCGTGGGGGTGCGACTTGAAGCCTTCGGTGAGAACGAGGTCCACCGGCGACATGTGGGCGAGAAGATCCTCCATTCGCTCTTCCGGGGTGCCGCGCAGCTCATGCATGAGCGCCCAGCGCCTGGCCGACGAGACGAGCACCTCGGTGGCGCCCGCCTGGCGGTGGCGGTACGAATCCTTGCCCGGCTTGTCGACATCGAAGTCGTGATGTCCGTGCTTCATGGTCGAGACGCGCCAGCCCCGGTGGACCAGCTCTGCGACGAGCCCGATCAACAGCGTCGTCTTGCCGCTGTTGCTCCAGCCGATGACTCCGAAGGTCTTCGCTCCGATGACGCCGCCCGTTCGGTTCATTTGGCCGCCGTGTCGGCTCGGGTCATGTGCTTGAGGCCCGCGCGCAAATAATCGTACCCGGTGATCAGGGTCAGCGTCGCCGCGACCCAAAGGCCGATGACGCCGATGTCCCGAGGCGCGAACCCGATCAGATCGGGACCCGACGAGCCGACCACGAGAAAGCCGATGGCGACCATCTGCAGGACCGTCTTCCATTTTGCGAGGCGGCTGACCGGGACGCTGACCCGGACCTCGGCCAGGAATTCGCGCAAGCCCGAGACCAGGAGTTCGCGGCAAAGGATGACCAGCGCCGGCAGGATGGCGAGACCGTTGATGCGGTCTACGCCCACGAGGACGAGCAGCACCGAGGCGACCAAAAGCTTGTCGGCCATGGGATCGAGGAACCGCCCGACTCTCGATTGTTGTTCCAAGGCGCGCGCGACATGGCCGTCCAAGAAGTCCGTGACGCAGGCGAGGGTATAGACGCCGAGTGCCAACCAATTGCAGAGATAGCTGTCGACGAAGATCAACCCGATCAGCACAGGTATGGCGGCGATCCGCGAGAACGTCAGGACGTTGGGAAGTTTGGTCAGCATTGCCCGCCGCGATGTCGGAATCGGCCGGCAGCAAGGGAAAAGGCACAATGGCCACGCCCCGCGCCGCCGCCGGCGCGACGCGGGCGCTCGCCAATACTATCCGTCCGCGTGAAACCAGTCATAGATTTTGTTGGCGATCGAGGTGGCGATGCCGTCCACCGCCGCGAGGTCGGCGCGTCCCGCCTGGGCCGCGGCCCGGGCGGAACCGAAATGGTGGAGAAGCAGCTTCTTCCGCTTTGCGCCGATGCCGGGGATCTCGTCCAGGGCCGAACGCGTGAACCCCTTCTTGCGGCGCGCGCGATGAGTGCCGATGGCGAATCGGTGCGCCTCGTCGCGAAGACGCTGCAGAAAATAGAGGACCGGATCGCGAGATTCGAGCGCGAACGCCGGACGCCCCGGCAGAAAGAACCGCTCGCGGCCGGCGTTGCGGTCGCTTCCCTTGGCGATGGCGGCCAACGCCACGTCGTCGATCCCGAGCTCCTCGAATACGGCGAGCGCCGCCCCGAGCTGGCCCGCGCCGCCGTCGATCAGGACAAAATCCGGCCACTGGCCGCGGCTGCGGTCCGGGTCCTCCTTGAGCGCGCGGGCGAAACGCCGCATCAAGACCTCGCGCATCATGGCGTAATCGTCGCCGGGCGTGAACTCGCCGGGCGCGGGCGTGTCCGCGGACGTCTTGGGCGCCGTTTTTGCAGCCTGGCCGCCGCGAATCGTGAACTTCCGATAGGCGTTCTTCATCAGACCCTCGGGTCCGGCCACCACCATGGCGCCCACGGCCTCGGTGCCCGAGATGTGGCTGTTATCGAACACCTCGATGCGCTGCGGCGCCGATTCGAGGTCGAAGGCCCCGATCAGTCCGTCCAACAGGCGGCGTTGGGTGGCGCTTTCCGCCAGGCGCCGGCTGAGCGCGTCACGCGCGTTGGTGAGCGCGTGTTCTACGAGCTTGCGTTTGTCGCCGCGTTGGGGCGTTGTCACGCGGATTCGGCGGCCCGCGCGAACCCCGAGTGCTTCGGCGAGCAACGCGCGGTTTTCCACGCAATGGCTGAGCAGGACGAGCGGCGGCGGCGCCATGGCCTCGTAGAACTGGCCGAGGAAGGCCTCGAGGACGCGTTCCGGCTCGTCGTTGCGGGTGTGGATCGGATAGTAGGCCCGGTTGCCGTAATTGCGCCCGGCCCGGAAAAAGAACACCTGGATGCACGTCTGACCGCCCGCCTGGTGTGCCGCGATGACGTCGGCGGAATCGACGACGCCGACGTTGATGTCCTGGCGCGCCTGAATCTGGGTGAGGGCCCGGATGCGGTCGCGGAATTGGGCTGCGACCTCGAAGGCGAGGGCCTCGCTGGCGTCCTCCATTCGCCGCGCCAACTCGTGCTGGATCATCTGGCTTCCGCCGGTAAGAAACACCCGCGCCTGTTTCACGAGCGCCCCGTAGTCGGCCTCGCCGATGCGCCCGACGCAAGGCGCGCTGCACCGCTTGATCTGATAAAGAAGGCACGGGCGCGTCCGGCCCGCGAACATCGAGTCCGAGCAAGACCGCAACAGAAACGCCCTCTGGAGAACGGTTAGCGTCTCGTTGACCGCCCACGCCGACGCAAAGGGCCCGAAAAATTCGCCCTTGCGGCTTCGCGCCCCGCGGTGCTTCAACACCTGCGGGAAGGGATGGTCTCGTGTCAGCAGGATCGACGGGAAGGACTTGTCGTCCCGCATCAAGATGTTGTAGCGCGGCTGGAACCGCTTGATGAGATTCGCCTCCAGCAACAGCGCCTCGGCCTCCGTCTGGGTGGTGACGAACTCCATCGATCGGGTCTCCGCCACCATGCGCGCGATGCGATTGGACAACCTGGCGACGTGAACGTAGCTCACGACCCGTTTCCTGAGGCTTTTCGCCTTGCCGACGTAAAGCACTTCGCCGCCGCCGGCGATCATGCGGTAGACGCCGGTTGTTCCCGGCGCCGTTCGCAGATGCGCGTTGATCGCGGACACGCCGGATTGGATCACCCCGGGGGCGGATGCGGACGCGCGTTCGCGTGCCGGTTGGCGTGGCTGGTCCATGGTCTCTATTCGCCGCGATCGCCCGAGATACGGGCGTCGTGGCCCAAGAGCGCGCAGGCGGTCCGGCAACTATCCACCAAAGCTGTGGACAAAGCTGTTGATAGGCGTCGACGGCGGTACACGACCGTCGGCTGGGCCTCGGCGTTGATCGGTTTGCACAAAATTTGGGCGAACTCGTAAGTCATTGATTCAAAATGGTAAATTCAACTCTCTTCTATCTGTGAGCATTGTACAAATATTGATTTCAAGGTTGCATAACAATGCGCTAGCATTCGCGAACCTGTGCACAACCGTCTCTCCAGAGGTCGAGGCAACGGCCGTACCTTGTTTGATTTCAGGCACTCACCACGCATTGAAATCTATACTTCGGAGGCCCACCTTTCGATTTCGATTCCCGCACTTCTTACGTCTGGCAACACGTCGAGCTTTTCCACTCGGACCCGCGCCCAGGGGACGCGGGGGTCGTCTAGGCATTGCTCCGCGATTCGCTCGGCCAAGGTCTCAATCAGGTTGACGTGGCCGCTGTCGACGACGGCCCGCACGCCTTCCACTACGTCTTCATAGCTGACCACTTCGGCGAGACTGTCGTCGCGCAGAGGATTGTGGTCCTCGACCACCAAATCGAGGTTGATGCGGATCTTCTGTGGCGCGTCGCGCTCGTGCCGGTGAACCCCGATCGAGCACGGCAGAATCAAATCGCGAACGAACATCCGCCGCGTTCCGGCCGGCCGCGCCATCTCGCCGCCGCCAGCAGGCGCGGTTCCGCCCTTCGCATTCGCCCCGGCGCCGTCCTTCATTCTTCCGATCTCCCTTGCTGCGCTTGCGCCCAGCCCAAATGTTGACCCGAATCGAGGGCGATCATCTGGCCGGTGATGGCCGGCGTCTCGAGGATGAACCGCACCGCTTCCCCGATTTCTCCGGGCGTCGTCGGTCGCTTCAGCGGAAGCTGCGACCATTGGCGGATGAACTGGTCCTGGGACTGGCGCGCGCTCGGCAACGTCGGTCCCGGCCCGACGGCGTTGACCCGTGCGCGCGGCGCAAGCGCCAAGGCCAGGATCTGCGTCAATGTCCAAAGGCCCGCCTTGCTCAGGGTATAGGACGTGAAATGGGGCGTGAGGTTCAACACCCGCTGGTCGATGATGTTGACGACGTTGCCTTCGATGTCGGGATCGAGCTGCGCTGCGAACGCTTGGCTGAGGAGGAGCGGCGCGCGCAGATTGATCTGGATATGGGCGTCCCAGATCGCGCGCGGAGAATCGTTGGGCGAGTCGAGCTCGAACACCGAGGCGTTGTTTACGAGACAGGTGAGGGGCCCAACCGCATCGGCGGCGCGCGACACCAGTCCGGCGGCCTCGTCGTCGGACGCTAGATCGGCCTGGACGAGGGCGACGCGTAGGCCCGCCCCAGTGGCTTCGTCAGCCAGGTCGCGGGCGGCATCGACGGACGTGTTGTAGTGGGCGGCCACGGCCCATCCGTTTCGGGCGAGGTCCAACGCGATTGCCCGCCCAATTCGCCGCGCCGCGCCCGTCACCAGCGCGGCGCGGGAGAAACCTTCGGACATGGGGAGAGAATGGTGGAACGCAGCCGGCGTTTCAAGGACGAGCCGGACGCGCGCTTACCGGTACCGGCATTTGGGGGGATCGCGCCTGATTGGAATCGCGACGGGAATCCAATCGAGCGTCTGAATCCGAGCCATTTCGACAAGATTGACCAGATTGACGGCGTCGGCGGATCGCCGGTCGCGTCGGTTCGGCGCGCGCGCGCGGGTGCCGCCCTCACGATGCTTGCGGAAGGATACTCGCGACTCCGTAGGCCTGGGCGGCTATGTAGGCGACGTAGGCGATGAGAAACGCGAACGCCGCGCCCCGGCCCAAGCGGCGGCCGACGAGAAATGGCACCAAGAGAATCGTGCTCGCCAGCATCACCCACAGATCGAAGCGGATGATCTGGTCGGGGACCGCGAGCGGTGTGATCATGGCGACCGCGCCAGCCACGAACATGAGATTGAAGAGATTGCTGCCCAGGATATTGCCCAGCGCCACCTCGGCGTGGCCGCGATAGGCGGCCACCGCGGAAGCCGCGAGCTCGGGCAAGCTGGTGCCGATCGCGATCACCGTAAGACCGATCACCTCTTCGGCGACCCCGAACGTACGCGCCGCCGCGGTTCCGCCCGTCACCAGAACGTCGGCGCCGAACAGGACGCCGGCGATCCCGAGGACCAGCACCATGGCCGCGTGCGGCAGGGTGCTCGGCAGGCCCGTAAGCGCGTCAACTTCCGCGGTGTGGATGGCGGCCGCGTCCCGGCCCCTTAGCTCGCGCCAGTAAGAATGGACGAGGAACGCGAGAAAGGCGGCGAAAAGGCCGAAGCCGGACCAAAACTCGATCACGCCCGTGAGCGCGATCGCCGCGAACGCGACGCTTCCGGCGATCATCGCCACGCCTTCGTACACGAATACCTTGCCCGTCAAGGCCACGGGCACGATGGCCGCGGAAGCCCCCAGGATCAGGAGAACGTTGGCGATGTTGCTGCCCACCACGTTGCCGACCGCCATGGAAGGCGCGCCGGAAAGGGCCGCGTTTGCCGAGACCACGAACTCCGGCAACGAGGTCCCGAGCGCGATGATGGTCATGCCGATCACCAGCGGCGAAATGCCGAGCAGCTTTGCAGCCGCCACGGATCCGCGCACGAGAAGCTCGGCGCCGCCCAGCAGGAAGACGAAGCCGGCGATGAGCTGGAGATACATCATGATGGTCGAATCCCGCAGCCGGCCGGCCGTGTGTGAAGCGGTTCGGGGCGGCGCGGCCCGGTCCGCGGAAACGCAGGGGACTTAGGAGGCCGGTTTTGCCATTCGCGAGGGATCGAATCAACTCTCGCCGCGCACACTGGCGCGAATGCTTTCGGCGAGGGGCCGGAACTCGGTGACCAGGCGCTCGTAAACCTCGCGCTTGAACGCGACGATGGTCTCGGGAAGGGTCTCGATTGCGACCCACTTCCAGTCGCTGAACTCGGGGTGGGGCGCCGCGCCAAGCGCGATGTCCGAATCGACGCCGGTGAAGCGAAGGGCGAACCATTTTTGCCGCTGACCCCGGAATCGTCCTTTCCACACCCGCTCCGCGATGTCTTCCGGCAGGTCGTAGCTAAGCCAATGCGCGCTTTCGGCGATGATTTCGAACTTATCGGTCCCGATCTCCTCGACCAGCTCGCGCGCGATCGCCGCGCGGGGGTCCTCGCCCTCATCGATCCCGCCCTGTGGCAATTGCCAGGCCTCGTCCGGCGCGTCGATTCGCCGCGCCACCAGGACCCGGCCCGAGGATTCGAACACCACCGCGCCCACGCCTTGGCGATAGGGGCGCGACTCGGTGCGCTCGCCGGGCGCGCCGGATTTCAATTCGCCTCGCCCGCCACGGCCAGCGCTGAAACGGGCGCGAGCGCGATATTCTTCTTCTCCAGCGTCTCCGCCCAGGCGGCCAGTCGCGTCAGGGTGGACGGATACGGCGAGGCGACCGCGACGGCCGCTTTCCTTTCCCGTGCGAGTCCCTCGAGGGCGGCGAGCTGCGTGTCGATTGCTACCGCGGTCGGGGAAGTATCGAGGACAAGGTACGGGGGAGCGCTCGCAAGCCCGATCGCGGCTGCGATCTTCGTGCCCGAATCGGCTCCGCCAAGATACATCAGGCCGCGGTCGCGCAAGGTCTCGAGCACGGGGCGGATCTGCGTCTCGTCTTGCGCCAGCTTCGAATCCGTCAACGCCAGGACGCCCACGTAGCCCGCGAACCGGCTGAGGATGAACTCGAGCGTTCTCAGCTTTTCCGGCGCATCCTGCGAGGCGAGAAGGGCATAGGGTCCGGGATCGGTCGCCGGGAAATCGTCCGGTTCCATGGGCACCGTAAGAAGGACCTCGTGTCCTCCCTGGCGCGCCGCCCGAACCCAATCGTCCAGATTCTTCGCGTACACGTCGAAAGCGAGGTTGACAGCAGTGGGCGTCCTGGCGATGGCCGCCTCGGTGGCCGCGCGGCTCAGACCCAAGCCGACCAGGACGATGGCGATGCGTGCGCGCTCGTCGGCGGCGTCGAAGGGTCTGGCGTAGGCTTTCCACGAGGTCCGGCCGTCCTCGGCGATCTTCGGCAAGGGCCCGTCGGAGCCGTCCTCGACGAGATCCGAATGGGGCGCTTCGGGAAGGGCTTGAACGCCCGCGAGGCGCGGCACCTGGGCGTAGGCTGCGGGCTCGACAGCGGCGATGACGACACCCTCACCGGTCTGCGGAGCGTTGGCAGCGATGGTGTTCAGGTTGGCGCTCGCTGCCGCCGTCCGGTCGTCTTCGCTGCCGCCACGCTCGCCGGTCGCATCCGCGGCGGCGGCTCTCGCCTCGGGTTCCGCCGTGTCCGGCGCTTCCGTCGCTCCCGGTTCGGACGCGGCTGTCTCTGCGTGGCCGGAATCACCTTCTTCCGTGCGTGGCGTGGCCGCAACGGGCGGTTGCGGCCCCGATGCGGGCGATCGATCGGGCGGGGTCAGCCCCGCCCGCAAGGGCGCTACGTTCCTCGGCGGGATGTCGATGACCACCCTGGCGCCGTCCGATCGGGTCTGCTTCCCGACCTCGGGCGACGGCGTGCCGCTGCCGATGAACCACCACGCGCCCGCGAAGCCTCCGAGGACCACCACGAGAGCCGCGCCCGAGACGAGAATGAGGATGCCCTTGGGTCGCCCCTGGCCGCCGTCTTCGTCGAAATCCTCGTCGTCGTCGAAATCCTCGTCTTCGTCCTCTTCGTCACCGTCATCGGGGCCGTCATCGGGGCCGTCATC
>JASMAE010000213.1 GCA_030754475.1 Rhodospirillales bacterium | reverse complement strand
GGAAGCGCCGAGAGGTTCGCCAAATAGGCGCGGAACGGCGGCGCCGTATCGCGTTCGCGGATGGCGCCGGACTTGCCGTCGGCGACGACTTCGACGCGATCTTGAAGCGCGCGGACGTGGACGCGGTGGTGCTCGCCACACCCAACTCGCAACACGCCGGACAGATCGCCGCGGCCGCCGCGGCCGGAAAGCACGTCCTGGTGGAAAAGCCGTTCACGCTGGATCGCGCCAGCGCCGTGACGGCGGCCGAGGCCGCCGCGCGCGCAGGCATCGTGCTCGCGCCCGCCCACAACCGCCGCTTCCTGCCCGCGGTCGCCGAGCTTCGCGCACGCCTCGCCCAAGGCCAGCTCGGAACCCTTTGCCACGTCGAGGCGAACTATTCGAGCGGCTCGGGTTACCGCTATCACGACGGCATGTGGCGCGCGCTCAGGGCCGAAAGCCCGGCGGGAAGCATGACGGCGACGGGAATTCACATTCTCGATGCGCTGATCGGGCTGTTCGGCCGCATCACCCGGGTGCAGGCCCAAAGCCTGCGCCGCGTGCTGACGATCGACGTCGACGACACCACCTCGGCGCTGCTGCAATTCGAGAACGGGATGTCGGGATATCTCGCGACGCTTGGCGCCACCGCGGATGACTGGCGGCTCCAGGCTTTCGGCGCGCACGGCTGGGCCGAGATCCGGCCCGACAACCGGCTCTGCGTGCGAATTGGCGACGCGGAGCCCGAATTGATCGTCTTCGAGACCATCGATACGGTGCGCGCCGAGCTTGAGGCCTTCGCCGCGGCGATCACGGGCGAAGCGCCTTATCCGGTGCCGGTCGAAGACGCCGTGCACGGCGTCGCCGTGATGGAAGCGATGGATGTCGCCGCCGCCGAAGGCGGTGCGTTCGAAGTATCGTGATCGGCCGGGCGGAGTTGTGGGCTGGTTCCGCCTAAACGGATATTGCGCTAGAGTGCGCGGGTCGGATCTGACGAGAGATGACTGGGGAGAAGCATCATGAACGATGGAAAGGTCGCCTGGACGGGTAATTTTCCGGCCGTCGTCACGCCATTTGCCGCCGACGGCGCCATCGACGAGAAGAAGTTCCTAGAGAATATCGAGATCCTGGTCGCAGAGGGGGTCGACGGGATCATCGTTTCGGGCTCCAACGGCGAATCCTGGGCGCTGGAGCCGGACGAACGGCTCAGGCTTTTCACCATCGCCGCCCAGCTCATGAAGGGCCGGGTTCCGGTTCTCGGCGGGACCGGCGGCATCATCACCCACCGGGTCGCCGAATTGACCCTGGCCGCCAAGGAAGCGGGTTGCGAAGGCGCCATGATCATGCCGCCCTATTACGCGATGGTGAACCGCAAGGAGGTGGCGCAGCACTATCGCACCATCTCCGAGACCGCGAAACTTCCCATCCTTCTCTACAACTCGCCGGCCGCGACAGGCGTGAACATCACCGCCGATTTCTGCGTCGAACTCGCCGACATCGACTACGTTGTCGCGATCAAGCAGAGCGTCCCCGACTTCGTCGAATTCGCGAACACGGTTGATGCCGTCGGCGATCGCATTCGGGTCTTTACCGGCAATTCCGGCAAGCGCGGACTTGCCGCCGCCATGGTCGGTGCCGCCGGCTTCGTCTCGAGCGAGGATCCCCACGTCATGGGAGCCGAAGGCGTCTCGTTGTGGAAGGTCTCGCAAAGCGGTGATACGACCGCGGCCCGCGCGCTCCAGGCGAAGATCCTTCGCATGAAGAACGCGCTTGGGGCCATCGGCACGGCGCCGGCGTCGATGAAGGCGGCCATGAACATCCTCGGCCGTCCCGGAGGCCACGTTCGCGCGCCGCTTCTCGATCTCGATGCGGCCGAGACCGATCGCGTCCGCGCGGCCCTCGACGATCTCGGACTGCTCTCGGGGCGCGCCGCCGCGCAATAGGGCTTGGCGACGGTGGCGGCGACGAGCTTCGGAATCGCGGCACGGCGCCTCGGGCGCGCTTGAACGAGGTTCGCGGGTGGACCGTATTCTGAGCGTCGGCGCCGCCCAGTTGGGGCCGGTCTCGATCGGCGACAGCCGCGCCGACGTGGTCGCGCGCATGATCGCGCTGTTGGGTGAGGCGCGCTCATTCGGATGCCGGCTGGTGGTCTTTCCCGAACTCGCGCTCACCACCTTCTTTCCCCGCCTCTACATCACCGATGAGCGGGAAATCGATTCCTTCTTCGAGACCGAAATGCCGGGCCCCGAGACGAAGGTGCTGTTCGAGGCGGCGGCGGATTCGGGGATCGGCTTCTACCTCGGCTACGCCGAGCTTTGCCCAGACCGCGGGCGGTCACGGCGGTTCAACACCGCGATCCTCGTCGACGGCGGGGGTCGGATCGTCGGCAAGTACCGAAAGGTGCATCTCCCCGGCAATCCCGAGTACGTTCCCGGCCGACCGGTCCAGGAGATGGAAAAGCGCTACTTCGAGGTGGGCGATCGTGGCTTTCCCGTCTGGCGGGCCTGGAACGCGGTCGTCGGCATGTGCCTTTGCAACGACCGGCGCTGGCCGGAGGTCTATCGCGTGATGGGCCTGCAAGGCGTCGAGATGATCTTGGTGGGCTACAACACCAAGCTCATTGACCGCGACGGGGCCGAACCCGGTCATTACCCGATGTTTCACCATCGACTTGTGCTCCAGGCCGGTGCCTATCAGAACGCCACCTTCGTCGTCGCCGCCGCGAAAGCCGGAAACGAGGACGGCATCCCGCTTCTGGCGGGAAGCTGCATCGTAGCGCCATCGGGAGAAATCGTGGCGCAGTCGCAGACCGAAGGGGACGAGTTGATCCCGGCGCGCGTGAACCCGGACGATTGTGCGCTCGGCAAGCGGACCGTCTTCGACTTCGCCGCCCACAGGCGGACCGAGGCTTACGGTCTGATCTGCAGCCGCGCGGGCGCGATCGCACCACCCGACGGCTCGTGATCCGGATCGCCGGGCGGCGCGGCTTCCGCCTCAAGTGGCGATGGTGTATGAGATCATCGGTGCCGATTCGTGCCATGAATATCTCAGGTTGCGAATATCTCAGGCTGCGCGATGCCGGACACCGAGGACGAAAAATCACCTCACGAGCCCCCCAGGCTTGCCCCCGGCAAGCTTCGGGCGAAGTACGTCCTCGACAAGACGGTGAGTGGGCTCTTGCTCGTGGCGCTCCTTCCGCTCTTCGTCGCCGCCGCGGCCGCGATACTGATCGAGGGTCTCTTTTCGCGCGAAAGCCAGGGGCCGGTTTTCGTCTCTCAAGAGCGGATTTCTGCGGGGTGGCCCTTTCGAATGTTCAAGTTCCGCACCTACTACCTCGCCGACGACGCGTTTCTGAAGCACTACGAGGACACGACCTTCTTCTTCATCAACAACCGCCGCCAAACCCGCGTCGGCCAGGTGTTGCGCAAGCACTACCTCGACGAGCT
>JASMAE010000212.1 GCA_030754475.1 Rhodospirillales bacterium | reverse complement strand
TGTTGGACGAGAAGGAATCGCCACGCCAGTCCTTGTCGGACAACGTCGTAAGATTGGCGAAGACCTCCCGACCCTCGCGCTCAATCTCGCGGAATATGGCCTGAGAAAGACGATCGCGCTCGCGCTCGCCAGCCGGCCGCTTGGTGATGCCGTACTTGACGAGGATGTCCTCGCCACGGTCGTTGATGATGCGCCCGCGATCGGTCGCGCCGGGCGGGATCAGCAAGGGCGGCAGCCCCGGTTCGGCGAGGCACAGGGGATAGAACTGGACGAACTCGAGGTCCTGGAGCGGCGCTCCGGCAGCGAAGGCGAGGGCGTAAGAATCACCGGTGATCCGCTGTGGGTTGTCGTGGCGCCGATAGAGGGCCCCGGCGCCCCCGGACGCCAGGACAACGGCGCGGCCGACAAGCCCGACCCAGCCCCCCTTGTCCGGCGCGTAGGCGACGAGGAAGGCGCCGGCGTCGTCGGCCGCCAACCCGCGCACTACCAGATGGCTCTGAAATGCGACGCCGACCTCGTCGGCCTTGGCGACAAGGCAACGGACGATGTTCTCGCCAAAGATCGGCGCCTGACCCTTGGCGTTTATGTGTCCGGGCCTGGATTCGACTTCGAGACCCCAGCCGATGAGTTCACGAAACCGCTCCGGCGCCTCGGCCACCAGTGCCTCGACGAGATCGTGCTCGTTGAGCCCGCGCCCGGCGGTCAGGGTCCGGGTCCGGTGCTCCTCGGCCCTGCCGCCGTCCCAGGCCCCCGTGAAGCCGCCGCCGCTAAGGAGGGTGGCGGTGCCGCGGCCGGGCCGCGCCTTGCCGACGACCTTGACGTCCATGCCTTGACGGCGGGCGGCGATGGCCGCCGCGAGCCCGGCGGCGCCCGATCCGACGACCCAGATATCTGCACCGAAAACTTCCATGGGTTACCTCCCTTGCGATCGGTCGTGTCACTGCACGGGCTAGGCCCGATTGCCCCCATAGGCTCCAACGAACGGCTCGCCGGCGGCGATGCGATCATAGCTCAGGCGGGCGAAATCCTCGTCGACGGTGCCTTCGTTGATCCAGCGCGCCAAGTGGCGGCCGATGGCCGGTCCGATCTTGAAACCGTGTCCGCTGCCGCCGCAGGCATCGTAGTAACCCCGGAGGCCGCCGCGCGCACCGATGAAGGGGTACCAGTCGGGAGTCACGTCGTAGAGGGCGGAATAGGAATCGATGCGCCGTGCCCCGGCAAACGGCGGGATGCGGTGCTCGAGGCGGGTCTGCACCTCGGAGACGAACTCCTCGTCCGCCGTTTCCTTGTAATTGTAGGGGTCGACGGGAAAGTAGTCCTTGGGATAGCCGCGACCGACGACGTAGCGGCGGTCGCCCAGGGGCCTGAGGTAGATGGCATCGACGGCGTTGGAAATGGAAACTTCGGGCAGGGGCCGATCGCCGCGCGCTTCCCACACCGTGTCCTGCTCGCGTAGGCTGCTCATATCCATCTCGATCCCGGCGCTCTCGGCAAGGAACTTGGACCACGGGCCGGCGGCGTTGACCACGCTCCCGGCCTCAATCGGGCCGTCGTCGGTGAGAACACCGCTCACCGCGTCGCCGCTGCGCAGAAGTTCCCGCACCGGCGTATTGACGTACACCTCGCCGCCCAGGTCGCGGAAACCCTTGACGAAGGCCTCGGTAGCCTGCACCGGATCGGCGTAGCCGCCATCGGGTTCATAGACCACGCCGGCGACGTCTTCCAGATTGAGCCACGCAAGACGATCGGCAATCTCGGCGTCATCCAAAAAGCGGGTGTCGATGCCACATTCCTGCTGCATGGCGACGTTCTTGCGGGCGGCGTCGATCATCGCGTCCGGCACCAGGAAAACCCAACCCGAGCGGACGTAGCCCCCGTTGGCGCCGATCTCATCGGGCATGGCGGTGAGAATACCAATGCTTTCCTTGGTGAGGCGGGCCAAGAGCGCCGTCGAGTAATGCTGACGGATGATGGCGGCGCTCTTGCCCGTGCCGCCGGCCGCCGGGGCGCGTCGCTCGAAAAGGGCGACGCGCTGAACGCCTTGCTTCTTCAGGTGATAGGCCGTGCTGGAGCCGGTAATGCCGGCCCCGACCACGATGACGTCGTAGGTTGTGCTCATGTCTTGGTTTCCTCGTCCTTGGCGGCCGGTTTTTCACCCTCCGCCTTGAAGCCGTAGTGTTCCTGCATAAATTCCGCCGAGAATAGGCCATTGGCAAGATCGTCCGTGAGGTCCGCCTGGCTGCGCTCGGCTGGCGCCCCATAGCCCCCGGCACCGGGGGTATGGATGTCGTAGACCTTGGGTCGCACCTGCCGGCCGATCTCGAGCAGGTCGC
>JASMAE010000211.1 GCA_030754475.1 Rhodospirillales bacterium | reverse complement strand
CTCGCCAAGAGCGAGGACGAGTTCCTCGACAAGTCCCGGCTCGAATCGATCGTCAAGGCGTACTCCGACCACGTGGCGATCCCGATCGTGTTCGCCGATGGCGACGCCGAAGAGACGCTGAACACCGCGTCCGCAATCTGGACGCGACCCAAGGCCGAGGTGACCGACGACCAGCTCAACGAGTTCTACCACCACGTGGCGCATGCGCTTGATACGCCGTGGCTCGTGATCTTCAATCGGGTCGAGGGCGTTCTCTCGTACACGAACCTTCTGTTCATCCCTTCTGCGCAGCCGTTCGACCTGTTCGATCCCGAGCGCCGTCACCGGGTCAAGCTCTACGTCAAGCGGGTCCTCATCACCGACCGGGCCGAGGCGCTTTTGCCATCGTACCTCCGGTTCCTGCGCGGCATCGTCGATTCCGAGGATCTGGCCTTGAACATCAGCCGCGAGTCGATCCAGCACGATCCCAAGATCGCCAGGATCCGCGCAGGGCTCGTCAAGCGCGTGCTCGGCGAGCTCAAGAAGAAGGCGGACAAGGAGGCCGACTCCTACGCGGCGTTCTGGGAGAGTTTCGGCGCCGTCCTCAAGGAAGGCATTTACGAGGACTTCGCCAACCGCGACGCGATCGTGACGCTCAGCCGCTTCCATTCGACCGCACCCGACGGGCTCACGAGCCTCGACGACTACGTCGGACGCATGAAAGAAGGCCAGGACGCGATCTACACCATCAGCGGCGAGGACCTGGACATCCTTCGCCGCAGCCCCCAGCTCGAGGGGTTCAAGGCGCGCGGCGTTGAGGTGCTGTTGCTGAGCGACGCCATCGACGAGTTTTGGATTCCCGCCGTCGGTACGCACAAGGACAAACCGTTCAAGTCGGTGACCCAGGGCAGCGCCGATCTGAACAAGATCGCCGACGCCCCCGAAGCTGCCGGCGAAACGCAAGAAAGCGCCGCCGAGCCGGCCGCTTTGGGCCGCCTGCTCGTGGCGCTCAAGGACGCGCTCGGCGACGCCGTCAAGGACGTCCGCACGTCCGAACGACTGACCGAAAGCCCCACGTGCCTGGTCGCCGACGAGGGAGACATGGACATGGGCCTCGAGCGGATGCTGCGCCGGCACCATCACGCCACCCCCGCCGAGACGACGCCACGGGTTCTCGAGATCAACCCCGCGCACTCGTTGATCCGGCGCCTTGCCGGACTGGCCGAACGCGACGACGCCGGCGAAGCCCTCGGCGACGCCGCGCATCTCTTATTGGATCAGGCGCGCATCGCCGAGGGCGAGCCGGTTCCCGACCCGGCGGCGTTCGCGCGCCGCCTGGCGTCCATCATGGAGAAGGGCCTGGGCGCCTGATCGCCTCGGCCGCGCGCGTGCCGAGGGGCGCGTCGGGCGGGGGTGCGGGCCGGCGCGATTCCACGTAAGTGGTAACGGTCTAGCTTCCGAACTTGAGCGACGTCCAGTACGCGTCGTTGATCCGCTGCATGACGCCGTCGTGGCGGTCGGCGAGACACCGGCGCACGGGAAAGTGGGTGTGCGGAAATGGGTTGCAGCTCTCGAACGCGTCCCGCGCCATCGCTTGCGCGCGAGCTGAGATCGCTTGGCCGCGCGCGCCCGGTGCTTGCGCCGCGTTCCAGGCGGCGTCGTTCTCGGCCTGCCGGGTGTATCGCTTGCGTGATAGCGCATTGGCGGTATCGCGTATGATGCGCGCCGCCGCAACCTCGTCCTCGTGTCCGCCAAGCGTCCTCAACGCGACCGGGCGCAGCGTCGTCAACGCCTGGGCCACATCCTCGGCCGCGAGCGGCCGGGCGTCGCCCGGCACCGGCACCGGCGCCAGCACGGGGTGGCCGACCGCACGCACCATCACCCACTCGATTCCGTATCGTTCGAGCGCGGCCTTCTCGACGCTCACCCTGACGGCGAGGTAATGGCGCTCGGCGGCGATCCGCACGGGCACGGCCGAGGGCAGGTCCACGACGGTGCCGTCGGCGCGGCGTCCGACGAAAATCAGCGCGTTGTTCGCATCCCCGTCCGCGACCACCGTGTACGCCGCGCCGCGTCTCGGCATGTCACGGTCCGGCTGCAGGCAGATGGTGGTGAGATCCGCGGAACATTCGCCGTTCTCGCAAAAAAGCGTGACTCCGCCGCCGGCCGCCACCAGAAGCGCCTGGGGCGCCCCGGCCGCCGGGGCGGCAAACGTTGCCGCGCCCAACAAAGACGCGGCCGCTACCATCATCGAGCGCATCGGCAAAGCTCCCCTCGTTTGGACCGGCGCCGACCGCTCGCTCGCGGACGTTCCCCCGCCGCGCACGCGCGTCCCGGGCCGGGGTGGTGGCGCCGGTACTGGCCACGCGCCCATGGTAGCGCAGCCGCGCGCGCGCAAAGAGCTCGATCGTGCTCGCCGACGATCGCATTGGGCGATCCGCCAACCAGTGATCTGGTTTAACCCATTGAAAAAGAGGCGATTCACGCGACTTCCCCACCTTCCGTTCGTTGGCATCACAGCTCATCAACTGACCGTGAAATGTGACGGCCGTCACGCGCCCGGAGCGGACGGCGGCGCCACAAGTGAACAGGAGGGCTGAACCATGACGGTCATTGCCAAGTCCGCCGGGCGCGAAAGGGGGGCGTTCGCACGCCGCAGGGTCGTGCGAGGACGCCGTCTTTGTCTCGGCCTGCTGTCGGCGGTGGTCTGGACTTTGACGCTTTCGCCGCCGGCCAGCACGCAAACGGCCTCCGAGTGCGTGACCGCGTTGGACGCCGTCCGGGCAGCCGGCCGACCGGCCGCTCATCTGAGGCTGTTGGCCAGCACCGACGACGCCGACAAGGTCGAACGGATCCTTCGCGAACGCGGATGGTCGGCGTACGTGGGCCGGTCCGACACGGTGCAGGTTTTCAGCGTCGGCGCCGAAGTCTATCTGGTGATGGCCTCGGTCCAAGGCTGCCACGTCGCCCACGCCCTCACCGGCGCATCGGCGCTTCCGGAAGGGGGCGGAAGTTGACGCACATGCGCGCCGGCGCGCAAGACCGGATTGGGTCCGCGATGTGGTTCCAATCCGGCGCGATCCGCTCTATCCGGCGAACCGCGGGACCGCCAGTCCCGGCGCCGGAGCCTCCATCGCGAACAGGCTTCCCGAAAGCGGCGCGGCGGCGAACGCGGTCGCGCTCAGCTCGTAGCTCATGGAGGTGACGTAGAGGACGCCGAGGTCGTCTCCGCCGAACGCACAACTGGTGGGAAGCGGCACCGGCAGCGCGACCCAGCGC
The DNA here is from genome assembly GCA_030754475.1 of Rhodospirillales bacterium. Taxonomy (GTDB): domain Bacteria; phylum Pseudomonadota; class Alphaproteobacteria; order Rhodospirillales; family JASLLV01; genus JASLLV01. The sequence goes on along the minus strand of JASMAE010000211.1, from coordinate 3,923 downwards.
TCGGTCCGTCCGTCGGGGTCGTAGCGCGCGATCCGCCCGCCGCCCGAAAGCACACACCAGACGAAGCCCTCGGCGTCGACCGCGATGCCGTCGGGCTCGCCGTCTTCCGGCGGCACGGTGACGAAGGCGCGGCGGTTCTCAATGCGGCCCGCCGCGGCGTCGAAGTCATAGGCGTATATGATTCCGGTGCCGGTGTCGGCGTAGTACATGGTGGCGTCGTCGGGGCTCCAGCCCAGCCCGTTCGAGATCGTGACGCCGGTTTCCACACGCGTAACCGTCAAATCCGGATCCAGTCGGTAGAGACTCCCGCTCGGCGCCGGGGCGTTCCGATAGTCGCCCACCATGGACCCGGCCCAGAAGCGCCCCCGCGAATCGCATTTGCCGTCGTTGAAGCGATTCTGCGGCAAGTGCGCTTCCACCTGATCGAGTTCCTCGAAGGCGCCGGTCCGGGGCTCGAAGAACGCGAACCCGTCGTCAACCGCCACCACCATGGCGCCGGATTCGCGAAGCGCGAACGATCCCAGCCGCCGGCCGACGCAAAAGACCGCATCGGTCCCGCTCTGGGGATCGAAGCGGTGGATCGCACCGGCCGGGATGTTGACCCAGTACAACACCCTCTCGCGCGGACACCAAACTGGACCTTCGCCGATCGCGGCATTGATCCTGAAGACGCAATGGACGTCCGTCATGGGATTTCGTGCTCCCTTCTCGCTAACGGCCCTTGCGCGCTCCGTACGCGCGGGTCTCGCGCCTCAAGATGAAAAGGCCGCTGGCGATGACAATGACGGAGCCCGCGACCATCCAACGGTCGGGAACGTCGTGCCAGATGAGAGCACCGAGGATCGTCGCCCAGATGAGGTTCGCATACCGGAACGGTACCACGAGGGCGGCCTCGCCGAGACGCAGGCTTTCGATCATCAGGAAGTGGGCGCCCCCGACCAGCAGGCCGGCAAGCGCCATCAGGGCCACATCGCCCCACGCCACCGGCTTCCATCCGAGCGGCAAGGTGGCGAGCCCCGAGAGCATGACCGCGACCGTCGTGAAGCAAAGCGTCGCCGGTGACGTATCGACGAACGTCAGTTTCCGCGTTGTGATGTCGCGAAACGCCGCCAGCAGCGCGACCAATAGCGGCACCAGCGCCAATAACCGCCAGGACTCGGGCGTCGGCCGGATCATCAGCAATACACCACAGAATCCGGCGATCACCGCCAACCACCGTCGCCACCCGACCCGTTCGGAAAGCAGAAACGGCGCGAGTGCGGTCAAGAACAGCGGACCGGCGAAGACGATGGCGATGACGTCCGCGAGCGGCATGATTCCGATCGCGAAGATGAACAGATAGGTCGACGTCGTGGTCAACACCGCACGCACCGACTGGCCGCGGAAGTCACGGACCCGGAGCGCCTCAATCCCGCCCGACCATCGGGTTACGATCGCGATGGGAACGAAAATGAAAAACCCCCTCAGGAATAGAAATTCGCCGATCGGGTACTCAGCGGTGAGCCACTTCGCAACCGCGTCGTTGAGCGTCAGCAGAAGGCCGCCGCCGGCCATGCAGGCGATGCCCTTTACGGGTGCCGGCGCCGAGGCAAGGCGACTCATCAGTCCGCGCATTCGACGCATCAGATCGGCCCGGGGCGAGGGCATCGCGAAAATTTATTGACAAGAACCATGACCGTTAGCGTCAATAGTGCCTCAAGAAGGCAACGCGCGGCGCGTTCGCAGCCGCGCGAATGACCACAAAAACTGCTCAGGGGGGAAAGTATGCCTCAATTATTTAACGTTATCAAAGACTTGATCAGGCAAGTGACCGAGGTCGGCCTGCTATTGGTCGCCCTTTTCATCGTCATTCGGATTCTCTTCGGCCATGACTGGCTTGCCGCCGCCAACGTAGTGGAAAACCTGACCACTTTGATCAAAAGCTTCGGTGACAACGGCATCGCCGGGCTGATCGCGCTGGTGATCGTGCTTTGGCTGTTCGCGAACCGGAAGATCGACTGACGATCCGGCGATCCGGCCGAAAGTGAGCCGGCACTCATCGGGCCCGTCTCGGTCGTGCGTCGCCGGGACGGGCCGGCCCTCCGGAGGGGGCGCCCAATCCGTGCCCGCAACGTGCGCGGCGTTGATCCGCTGGTCCCGTATTACTATCTTTTCCATTGGCCCGTGGGGTGCGGCGTCAAATGGCATACGGACAGCCTGGGCTCGGTCGAAACGAACGAGAACGATCCATGTTCATCCGCTTCATCGCAAAAGGGATCGCGGCGGCGTTCGGCGTTATGGTCGCGGTGGTCGGGAACGGGGCTGAGGGCGCCTGCGATCCGTTCCCCAAAGTCGAATGGTGGGGTTCGCTCAGCCACGAATCGGTGATCGGATACGTGGAGCGCCATCACGGCGGCGATTGGGCACCCTATGTCGAAAAGTGGGAGGGCCAACTCGAGCAGCTCCAAAAAATCTACGACCGCGGATCGAGCATCAAAATCAAGTCGCGTGGAATCTCGCTCAAGGAAGACGAGCTTCTCGAATACGTCAAACAGGTGCACGCGCGGTTGACAGTCATGCGTTGCATCCGGGACGGCGGACCGGCCGCCCAAGAGACCGACACCGCGGCCATCGGCGATTGCGAGGCGTTTCCCGAGGTCGAGTGGTGGACGAGCCACGACCACGATTGGGTCATCGACTACGTGAAGCGACGCCACGATGGCGACTGGGCGCCCTATATCGAGAAATGGGCGGGCCAGCTCAAGGCCATGAAGAATATCCACGAGCGTGGCGGCGCCGCGGTGATCAAGTCGCGCGGCGTCTCGCTTGAAGAGGACGAGTTGCTCGGCTACGTCGAGAATCTGCGCGTGCGGCTCGAGATCATCCAATGCCTGGCCCGGGCCGACGGCTTCGACGGCCTCGCCGAATCTTCGGATTGATCGCCGTTCGACGCAGGAGACGACGGGCCGGCCGGTCGCGGGCGCGACTTAGGTCTCCTCGGATCGGATCGCTTCGTTAATTCCGATGAGCTCGGCGACGAGGCGCTCCTCCTCGTCTTCGTCCAATTCAAACTCGACGGCGAAGCCGTCGTCGAGCAAACGCCTCACGTGGCCGGAGAGATCGCCGAGATCCTCGATGTCGAGTTCGATCTCGGCCTCCTCTCCGATTTCGGCATCGACCCGCAGCGCGGCACCGCCCACCGAGATGTCCGTGACGGAGCCCGAATGTTCCCGGCCTTCGGCCGTGGCGCGCACGGACCTTTCTACGCGGACGCGGGGATGACGGCGCTTCTCGATCCCGGATTCGCCCTTCGCCATGGATTTGTCTCCCAATTCCATCGCTCGGTCCGGTTACGATAGCATGGTTGCGGGTGCCGCAAGAACCCGGCTATGGAACCGAGTGCGGAGTTTCTTCACGCCCACCGCTACCGGGGCACGACCATGAAGCTCATCGAATCGAAGGGTGCCCGCATACCAGCGCTTGGGTTCGGCACCGCCCGTCTGGACGACGAGACCTGCACCCGAGCGGTCGCTCAGGCCCTGGAGGCGGGTTATCGCCACATCGACACGGCCCAAGGCTATGGCAACGAGGCCGCGGTCGGCCGGGCGGTGGCCGAATCGGGCCTGGATCGGGCCGAGATATTTCTCACCACCAAGATCTCACGGGCCAACCTCGCGGCCCGTGATTTCCGAGATTCGGTGGCGCGCAGCCTGGACGCGCTCCAGATCGAACAGGTGGACCTGTTCCTTGCCCACTGGCCGGTGGCGGAAACGCCGCTTTCCGTCGTCCTTGAGGCGCTGGCCGAGATCCGGTCCGCCGGTCGCGCGCGCCTCATCGGCGTCAGCAACTACACCGTGAACCAGTTGCGAGAGGCGGTCGAAACCTTCGGCGCCGATCTGCTGACCAACCAGGTGGAATACCATCCCTTCCTGGACCAGCGGCGC
>JASMAE010000210.1 GCA_030754475.1 Rhodospirillales bacterium | reverse complement strand
GACGCAGGCCGACGGGAACCTGCGTCTCCAAGCTCTCTCGATCGGCTACGGGCGTTACACACTTCGCGACGTCAGCGTCAACGCCACCTTGCAGGCGGGCGTGCTCGACGTGAAATCACTTTCCGGAACGCTTTTCGGCGGCGCGCTTCAGGCGCAGGGCGTGGTCCGGACGCAGCCCCAGGGTGCGCGCCCCAACGTGGTCGAGGTCAATGTCGCCCTTGCGAACGCCGACGTCCGCGAAGCGCTCGGCGCCGTGGCTGATAAGCGCGCCGCCACGGGGGCCATGAACGTGGATGCGAAGCTCCAGAGCGCGGGTGCCAGCGTCGCCGATCTCGTCTCGGCCCTCGACGGCACCGCCTCGCTGTCGCTCAGCCGGCTCGACGTCAACGAGGCTTCCCAAGGCACCGTGATTGCGGCGGCGCTGGGCCTCGTTCAGGGCCTCAACCAGTTGGGCGGAGTGCTTGGCGGCGGCCCGGAGAACGGGCTCGCCGACATCAGCGGAACCTTCCGAATCGCGGACGGTAGGGCGCGGTCCGACGACCTCCGGCTTTCCTCCAATCTCGGCGTCGGCGAGGCGGCAGGCACCGTCGATCTCGGCGGTTGGGGCATCGACGTGACCGGAAAAGTGACATTGGCCCAGAACCTGATCACGCAGCTTCTCGCCCGCAAGGGCGGGGTCGGACAAGTGGTCCCGTTCGAGATCAGAGGGCCGCTCGACGCCCCCAACGTCAAGCTGGGGCTGGGAGGAGAGCCGTCCGGCGGCGCGGTGCCGAAAACCGGGATCAAACCGCTCGACAAGGTGCTGGAGACACCTGGGATCGGGTCCGTGCTCCAGCGCGTACTCCCCGGTCTCATAGGCGCGCCAAAGGCGCCCGCAAGCTCGCCACCGACGGCGGGCACGGCCCCTGCGAGGGAAGGGGAACTCCCCCCGCCCCCGCCCCCGCCCGGCGGGGAGGCGGCGCCCAAGGCGGAAGATTTCCTGAAGCGGCTTCTCGAGCGCGCCCGCTGATCGCCTAGAGCGCGGAACTCGCGCGTATCGTTCAATCGGCGGCGGCGCTCGCTTCGGCCGCGAGGCCGAGATCGGCGAGCGCCTTGGCCAATTTCCCCAACGTCTCGCGGTCCTCGATATCCAGGTACGGCCGCCTCAAATGCCCGCCGTGCCGTCCCAAGATGTTCATGCACGCCTTGACGGTCGGGTAGATTCCCCGGCCGAACGCCAGGTCGATCTCGTAAAGCCCCTCGATTACGTGCTGGTGCCGGTGTCCCTCGGTCCAGCGCCCGGCGCTGGCGTGTTCGTAGTACGCAACCACGTCCGAGCCGCAGATGTTGGCCATCATCGAGACGAACCCGACTCCACCGCGTTCGAGTATCGCGTTTCCATACGGCTCCATGCCCGTGAAGTACGCGACCCGGTCGCCGACGCGCTTGATGGTCTCGCTCGCCTGGTAGAGATCCTTGACGCTGTCCTTCATGGCGACGACCGATTCGAACGCGGCAATGCGTTCCATGAGCGCCGCGTCGAGGTTGACCTGGGTCCGCTTCGGGTTGTTGTAGACCATGATCGGAAGACCGACGTCCGCGACCGCCTCGAAGTGGGCAACGACCTCGTCCGGGGTCGGCAGCACGTAGGGCGGAGGCAGCACCATCGCCCCGGCGCATCCCAATTTTGCAGCCCGTTCCGTCAGCGCCACCGCATGGCGCGTGCTCATGGACGAGGTTCCGGCCAGAAGCGGCACCCGATCCGCGATCTGCTCCTTCGCGACCTCGAGAAGACGCGACACTTCCGTGTCCGCGAGCGAATACCACTCGCCGGTCGAACCGGCGACGACGATGCCGTGGACGCCTTCTTCGATAAGAAGATCGATCACCTTGCGAAAAGCCGCCTCGTCGATCTCTTCGGTCTCGGTGAACGGGGTAACGATGGGCGGGAACACGCCCTTCCAATCGGTTCTCAGTGAACTCATCTCGCACTCCTCGGCCGACACGGCCCTAACGCATTGTCCGTTTAGGCGGAACCAGCCCCGACGCCGGCCCGGCCACCCCAATGATACCATTTCGCAGGCGGTCGGGCGGGGGCGCGGGCCGGTGCGATTCCACAGAAACGGACGATGCCCCAGATCGTGGACTCATAAACGGGCAACGGGTTGGGATTTGCGTGCGAACGTCTGGTTTCGGTTTGAGACCGGACGCCCCGGCGATACTTCGTCCAAGTCGGCTTTTGGCCATAAGCGGACATTCGTACAGGGGTCCGCCAGACGAGGTCAATCGTCGAGCATGGTCATTGCTGCCCTGCGGTCCCCAGGCTTCAATTTAAGAAAGAGCGCGCGGGCTTTCTTTATATCTCGCTCGGAACCACTCTCGGCGGCCGCCTCTACGGCAACCGTCGTCGAATTATCCGCGCCGCAAATAAAAACCAGGGCTTTGGCCAATCGTCCCATGGCTGCGCGGTCGATCGCTGTCTCGTCCATTCAAGTTCCCCTCGTGACGGGAGCCCCAAGGGAATCGTCCCCTTAACCGGATCCACATGGTTTGTTAGCGACAATATCCCATGAGGTCGCAATCCTATGAGATCGCAGCAGCTTAAAGCAATAAGTCCCGGCATTGTGAGGTCCGCCTTGGGTCAGGACCGGACCTCAACGCCTGCCTCGAAAATAGTCCGCTATGCGGGGTAAAGCGGTCACCGCGGGACGAAATGTCCGCTTGTCACCCAGGAGCGGTCGTTCGATTGAACCGCGATCACTTCCGGATGTAGCAAACAAGAGACGGTTCAGAGTTGGCAATACTACATGCGAACTCTATCTTTTCGAACGAACCAACGATTTTCGAGGGCAACACGCTGACCCAACACAAGAAAATTATCTCTTTCGAAGGTAGACGGCCCACCGCGGGTGGCCACATCCGACTCAAGCCAGACCGCCATAGAGTGTAAGTCCGCTCCGGGTCACGAGCGATCTTCCAATTTGCGCATGTTCGGCGTCCCCTTAACGTGGCAAAGCGGACATTCAAAATGTCGGCGGATTTGCCAAGACGTCGACGGATCAGCGGTCAGCCTCAACGATGTGCGGAAATCAGTTTGCTTTCGTACACCTCGGCCACACGCAAATCACAGCCATCGCTTCAACGTCCGCCCCTTACCGTCGGTCAACTCGCCGGTGAGGAGAAGGACCAGATCGGCCAAGGTCCAAAGGCTCAAACCGCCGATGGTGAACAGCTGCAAATAGGCGGAGCCTTTGTATCCCAGATAGAACCGATGGCCACCGAACAATCCGATCAGCAAACAGAGGATGATGGCGCTCAGGCGCCGTTTCTCCGAGACTTCGCCGCCGTCGCCGACCGCGGCGACGGCTTGCGGTGTGGATTTCGGGCGGACGGGTGGTTCCCGAGTCCGCCGCCGCCGAGCGCGGACGTCGGGCGGTGAGATCAGGTACGCCACCAAGGGCTCGGCGATGTTTTTGACCCGTTGCTCGCCCAAATCCTCGAAGCTCAAGTCGAGCCGTTTCCGAACCTGATTGTAGACGTCGCCCGAGACGCAGATGCCGCCTGGGTCGGCAAGGCCCTCCAGGCGGGCCGCGATGTTGACCCCGTCACCGTAAATATCTTCGTCGTCGACCGCGATATCGCCGATGTTGATGCCGATACGGAAATCCATCCTCCGATCGTCGGCGACGGTGGCGTTTCGGGCGCCCAACTCGGCCTGCATCTCCACGGCACAGCGCACGGCGTCCTGGACGGTCGGAAACTCGGCCAGGAACCCGTCGCCGGTATGCTTGACGATACGGCCTCCGAACGACGCGATCTTTGGATCGATAATCTGGGCCCGGGCCGAGCGCCAAGCGTCAATGGTGGCGTCCTCGTCCGTTTCCATAAGCCGCGTATAATCCGCCACGTCGGCGGCCAGAATCGCTGCCAGCCTGCGTTCGACGCCTCGGTCCGCCATTAGATTTCCTCAAAGGCCTGCGATTTGGCCTGATGATAGAAAAAACAGCGCCGTCGGGAAATGCGCTAGATCACTGTGGGGAACCACCGTTGTTCGGTGCCTCCTAACGTACAACTCGTCGCGCTCAATGTCTGCTTAGGGTCAGAAGCGGAAGTGCGACCACCTACGACGGGATGACCGCTTTCCGCGATAAAGCGGACTCAAGATCATTCGAAGGCGTTGCGTTCACACCGCCTGATAGACGTAGACGCGGGACACCCGGGACGTTCCCTCGGGGGCGTTGGGCAGGGTGAGGTATTCATCGCTGGCGTCCACCGACTTCCATTTTCCCTCCGCCTCCAGGGTGTCCATCGTGGCCTTGAAACCGTCGTCCAGATTAGCCGGGTGCGATACCGTGAAGATGATGAAACCGCCGGAACGCGTGACCCGCACCAGCTCATGCAGGGATTCAGGCGGCGCGTGGCCTACCGTCAGGGTGCCGGCACAGACCACGCAGGCGAACGCCCCGTCCGAGAAGTCCAGGGGTTCCCCGAGAACCATGTTGCGGACTTCTCGGTAGGCGCCCTTCTTGTCCGCCAAAGCCAACATGCCGTCGGACATGTCCACGGCGACCAGTTCACGGTAATCGAGGACGGACAGCACCTCGCCGATGATGCCGGTACCGGCGCCGGCATCGAGAATGACGCCGTCCCCGGGATCGACGTGGCGCGCCACCATGGCCGCCACCAGGGCCGGGTTCTTGTATCCATACGCGATGACGTCTGTATCGTAATCCTCGGCCCATTCGTCGTAGGTCCGGGCCAGGTCGTCGCGCCCCTCGGCGTGGTAAACCCGTTCCAGCCAGTCCTTGTCGCTGTTTCCGCGCACGGCTTTCTCCCTTCGATTCTTTTTCCGATTATAAAGCTCTTGATGTCCGCTTCGGGTCATTTGCGGAAGTCCCAGGTGGGATCTCACAAGGTCTGTTATGGGGTCAGAAGCAGACCTTCAAATGATGCGTACATGCCCTAGCGCATTATCGGTGTAGTCGGCTCCAGCCCGCACCCCCGCCCGGCCACCCCAAGGGTACCATTCCGGCGGCGGCCGGGTAGGCGTGCGGGCCGGTGCGATTCCACGTCAGCGGATAACGCCCTAGTCGAGCTCGCGAAGGACGCGGAGGCCGATGCCGTAACTCTTGACGCGGGCGTCGTTCTTCCAGCGCCAGGCCGATCGGGCGTTCTTCGAGAAGTAGTACCATGAGCCGTCGCGCATCACGCGGTTGCGACACTCGCCGTCGAGGCGCACCGATCCGTCTTGGGGGGCTCCGTCGTGGGTGGGGTTCCAGCAATCGGCCACCCATTCCCAAACGTTACCGCTGGTATCAAACAGGTCCCAGGGATTGGGCGCGAAGGATCCGACGGGCCCGGAGCTCTTTTTGCTCCATTCGCTGCCGCAGTCACGGCAGTTCGCCCGGTTCACCCCGGCCTCGTCTCCCCACCAAAAAGCGGTCTCGGTGCCGGCGCGGGCCGCGTACTCCCATTCCGCTTCGCTGGGAAGGCGATAGACCTTGCCGATCTTCAGCGCCAGCCACGCGGCGTAGCCCACCGCCTCGGCGTGGGTGACGTTCATGACGGGGCGCCGCTCGCGCCCCCATTTGTGGTCGTCGGGGCGGGTTGAACAGCCGCCGTCGTCGAGGTAGGCCTGCCACTCGTCGAAGGTGATCTCGTACTTCCCGATCGCGAAGGGCTTGGCGATGCTCACCTCATGCGCCGGGCGCTCGTTTGCGTGGCGTTCGTCGGATCCCATGATGAAGCTGCCCGCGCCCACCACCATCATTTCGGGGCAAAGCGCGCAGTCGCGAAAGCTCTTGCCCGGTTCGGGATCGTCCGCCGCGATCGCGGCAACCGAGAACAAGACGCCACTGCAAAGGATCGCGTTGGCGGCGATCCGACGCCAGGTCCGGGATTCGTTGATTTCAACCATCTGCCGATTTCACGCTTCGAGCGTACCTTCGCTAACGCCTCCGAACGGGCGGGTCAAGGCGTCGGTTTCCGGCGCCTCGGGAGCGCCGTACCATTCGGCGCGGACCTGGGCGTCGGCTTCGCCAGCCATCCGGGATCTGCGAAGCCGGGCGAAGGCGTTCGCGTCGAGAAGGCGCGCCAACGCCCAGACCGCCATCGCACGCACCAGCGCGGACGCATCATCGAGGCGCGCTTGGGCCACCGACGCCAACCCCGGATCGGCGCTGTTGCCGATCGCGACCAGCACATTGCGCAAAAAACGGTCGCGTCCGGTCCTCAGGATCGGCGAGCGCGCGAACTTGCTGCGGAACGCGGCGTCGTCGAGAGACGCGAGCTCGGCCAGCCGGGGCGCGTCCAGTCCGGGGGATGGTCGATATGCCTCGTCCCCGGTAGCCTGGGTGAACTTGTTCCACGGGCAGACGGCGAGGCAATCGTCACAGCCATAGATGCGGTTTCCCATGTCTCGGCGGAACGCGCGCGCGATGTGGCCCTTGTGCTCGATGGTCAAGTACGAGATGCAGCGCCGGGCATCTATGCGGTAGGGCGCGGTCAGCGCGCCGGTGGGGCAGGCGGCGCGGCAGCGATCGCACGATCCGCAGAGGTCGCGCTCGGGCGCGTCGACGGGCAGCACTAGCGTCGTGAAGACCTCTCCCAGGAACAGCCAAGAGCCAAAACGCCGCGAGACCAGGTTGGTGTGCTTTCCCTGCCAGCCGACGCCGGCCTGGGCCGCGAGCGGCTTCTCCATCACCGGGGCGGTGTCGACGAAGACCTTGACCTCGCACGCATAAGTCGTGGCGATCCAGCCCGCCAGCTCCTTCAACGCCTTCTTGAGCACGTCGTGGTAATCGCGGTTGCGGGCGTAGACGCTGATGGCGCCGGCGCCCCGGTCGGAAAGAACGGCGAGCGGATCGTCGTCGGGGCTGTAGTTGGCGCCGAGCGCGATCACCGTCCGCGCGTCGGGCCACAGCACCGTGGGATCGGCGCGCCTCGCCCGCGTCGCCGCCATCCAGGCCATGTCGCCGTGGAGGCCCCTATCGAGGAACACGTCAAGATCGCCGGCCCGTGCCGGATCGCGTTCGGCGGACGCGAACCTGACGGCGGCGAAGCCCACGTCAGAGGCGCGGGCGCGGATGGCGTCCTTGACATCGTGCATGAGGATATCGTGCATGAAGCAACCTCGCGCGCTTCGCGCCGCTATGGTATCCAGCGCGCTCGCGAGCGTGAAACGAAATCGCCGGGGCGGCATGCGCTTCAAGTACACGATCCTTTACGTCGTCCTGATCGTGGCGGTGAACTGGGCCTTCACCGTGGTCCCCCTGGTCGCGCTTCCCGGCGGCACCCTGTGGCCACCGGTCTCGCTCGTCGTCGGGTTCGTCTTCGTCGTCCGCGACTTCGCCCAACGCGAGATCGGGCACTTCGTTTTGGCGGCGATGCTGGCCGGCGCCATCCTCAGCTATGTGATGGCCGATCCCTTTGTCGCGATCGCAAGCGCGGCCGCGTTCGCCGTGAGCGAGCTTGTCGACTGGGCCGTCTACAGCTTCACGGGCAAATCGCTGTCCGAGCGGATTCTTTATTCGAGCGCGCTGGGGACGCCCGTCGACAGCGCCGTCTTCTTGGCCGGCGTCGGGTTGTTCTCCGCGGCGGGCGTCGCCGCCATGACGGCGTCGAAGATGATCGGCGCGCTCGCGGTCTGGTGGATGATCCGCAGGCGCGAGGCTCAGAACACGGCCACCGCCGGCTGAAGGGCTTTTGATCGTCGTCCACGTTCGCCGAGTCGCATCGCCTCGCTTGAACGGATTGCTCTTAATTGGAACAGCGCGGATTCACGCGCGATCCGCCAAAGACACGGACGAAGATGGCGGTAATGCGCCGACGTCCCCTTCGCGGAAGATACCGGTGATGCGCGGGTGCGCGCCCGCACCGCTGCTGTCAGCCTATAGCGGACCTCGGCTCCGCCGAAGCCCCTGGAGCTTTGATCGATAACCACGCTGCGCGCTTGAGCGTCAAGGCCGATCAAGGGTGGTCAAGACCGGCGAGAAGGTGGTGCGGCGCGGTCTATTCGTCGCGTTCCAATTGGCCGAGGATGCGTTGCCCCGTGACCCGTTTTCTGACATCCTGCACCGCAACAATCGGCGCGGATCGAAACCCGTCCCAACATGACCATCCGGCTACCCAACATTCAGCCGCGCCACGGGATGGCCATGCCTGAAGCACCGGTTCAACCGTGTCATCGGACGCTGCGGCGCCCAATCTCCGCTCCAACACAGCGCATCGGTAGAATGCTCACGCCCAGAGCGCGGGCATGTTACCTGCCGGGCGGTATCGGGGCACAATCAGCCATACTGGAGGAAATAGTGTGGAAAATACCGAGCAACAACTCTCTCCGAATCCGAAGGCTCCGGCGCCGATAGTCGAAGGGCCTTCGCTGTTCGAGCGCGCCCGCCGGCGCCTGCAGCACGCGGCGGAATACCTCCACGTCGACGCCGACGCCTATGAGAAGCTCAGCTATCCCCAAGAGACCCTGTCGGCCCGCCTGATGGTCCGCATGGACGACGGGTCCCTGCGGTTGTTCGCCGCCTGGCGCTGCCGCTACGACGACACCCGCGGCCCGACCAAAGGAGGCATACGCTACCATCCCTCGGTGACCATGGAGGAGGTGATCGCGCTCGCGTTCTGGATGACCTTCAAGTGCGCCGTCGTGGACCTGCCGTTCGGCGGCGGCAAGGGCGGGGTCAGCGTCGATCCGACCGCGCTTTCCCATACCGAGCTGGAGCGCTTGAGCCGCGCCTATGCCCGCGCCTTCTCCCGCTTCATCGGACCGGACCGGGACATCCCGGCGCCCGACGTCTACACCAATTCCATGATCATGGGTTGGATGGCCCACGAGTACGGCGTCATCGTCGGCGAGCAGACGCCGGCGGTGATCACCGGCAAGCCGATCGTCCTGGGCGGCTCGCTCGGCCGCGACGACGCCACCGGGCGCGGCGGATACGTCGTCCTGCGGCACCTGGAAAAGAGGCTGGGTCTGGTGCCGGAGAAGTCGAGCATCGCCCTGCTCGGTTTCGGCAACGCGTCCTATCACTGCGCGCGCCTGCTACACGACGACGGCTATCGCATCGTCGGGGTGTCGGATTCCCAGGGCGCGATCTACGATCCCGACGGCATGGACCCCTACCGAGTGATGGAGCACAAAAGCACGACAGGGCAGGTGGCCGGCGCGCCGACCAACGGCAACCGCAAGGAGATCACCAACGACGAGCTGGTGGAGTGCGAGTGCGACAACCTGGCGCCGGGGGCCTTGGAGAACCAGATCCACAGGGAGAACGCGGCCAACGTCAAGGCGCGGATTATCTTCGAGCTGGCCAACGGGCCGACCACGCCGGGCGCCGACGACATTCTCAACGAAAAGGGCATCATGGTGATTCCCGACATCCTGGCCAACGCCGGAGGCGTCGTCGTCTCGTACTTCGAGTGGGCGCAGAACCGAGCCGGCTACTACTGGACCCTGGACGACGTGCACTCGCGGCTCATCCAGATCATGCGGCCGGCCGCCGACCTGACGTGGGAGATCCACCAGGATAAGAAGACCGACATGCGAACCGCGGCCTATGTCCTCGCCCTGCAACGGATCAGCGAGTCCCTGCACGCCCGCGGCACGCGTGCCTACTTCCGCACCTGAGGCAGACCGCCCGGCCGCGGCAGGGCAGGCGAGCTCTTCTTGCCGGCGATGGCGGAGAAGCGAAAGAATGTGCGTACGGCAATAAACGTCGAATGGGGAAGGCCGCATCTGGATGTCCGCTCCGGGTCGTGAGCGGACGTCAACACCAGCCCCGAAAATGGTCCGCTAAGGGAGGTCGAGCGGACACCGCGGGACGAAATGACTGCTTATCGCCCACGAGTGGTCGATTGATTCGACCGTGTTCACTTCGGGGTTTGGCCATAACCGGAAATCGGACGGGCGCCGTAAGGCGATCTGCTTGGCGCACGTTGTGTAATAGGGTGGGGCGATGTTCGACGCGCCCTCGCTGATCGCCATCTTCGCGACGTTCCTCGTCGCCGGCGCCGTAAAGGGCGTGATCGGTTTGGGGCTGCCGATCCTGAGTTTGGGCCTCTTGACCGCGGCCATCGGCCTTCCGCAGGCCATGGCGCTGCTTCTCGTGCCCGCACTCGTCACGAACGTCTGGCAGGCGCTGAGCGGCGGAAGCGCCAAGGCCATACTGCGGCGGACATGGCCGTTTCTCGTGATGGCGACCGTTACGGTATGGATCGGGACGGCCGTCCTTACGCGCGCCGATCTACGCTTGCTCTCGGGACTGCTCGGGTTGTTGTTGGTTGTCTACTCGCTGGTGAGCCTTGCCGGCTTTCGGCTGTCCATTTCGACGTCACAGGAAGTTTGGGCCGGCCCGGCGATGGGAACCGTGAACGGCATCCTCGCCGGCATGACCGGATCATTCGGCGTGCCCGGCGTTCTTTACCTACAGGCCATAGGATTGCCTCGCGACATGCTCATCCAATCCATGGGAATGCTTTTTGCCGCATCGACACTGGCCTTGGCCGTCGCTTTGCAAGGCGTTGGGCTTTTGTCTCAGGAACTCGGGCTGGCATCAAGTGTGGCCCTGGCGCCTGCCCTCGCCGGCATGGTTGCCGGTCGAAGGCTGCGGGGGAAGATCCCGGAGCAACGGTTCCGGCAGGTCTTTTTCGCGTCGTTGCTTCTCTTGGGCGCGTACATCATCGCCCAAGCGATTTAAGCGTATCTCAAGATCCGGGTGCCCATCGGGCCGTTGAGGCGGGCCCGGATACGAAGGAACTCGCAGTTCCCGAGCCTCGCCGGGATTCAGCTTTTGACCGTCTGCTCCGGGTCACGGGCGGCAGCCCGCGGCGAGGCCGCTCGAGGTCTGTTTCGGGGTGAGAAACAGACCTTCAAATCATGATTTCATGCTCTGGCGCACTATCCGTTTGTTCGGCTTCGGCCCGGTGTGCGGGCCGGTGCGCTTCCACGTAAGTGGATAACGCTCTCGGCGGCCGCGTTCAGCCGCGCCCGCGATAGGGCGCGACGCCCTGGTCGGGCAGCCAGAGGCCGTCCGGCGCGGGCCCGGTCTGGTAGAAGACGTCGATGGGCATGCCGCCGCGCGGATACCAATAGCCGCCGAGGCGCAGCCAATTGGGCGCGAGAACGTCCACCAAGCGCTTGGCGATGGCGACGGTGCAATCCTCGTGGAAGGCGCCGTGGTTGCGGAAGGACGCGAGGAACAGCTTGAGCGACTTGCTCTCGACGATGCGGGCGTCCGGCACGTAGTCGATGACGAGATGCGCGAAATCGGGCTGGCCCGTAAGCGGGCAGATCGAGGTGAACTCGGGACACGTGAAACGCACCACGTAAACGGTATCGGGATGCGGGTTGGCGACGCTTTCGAGGACCGCTTCGGCGGGCGAGGCCGGGATCTTCGCCTCGCGCCCGAGCTGGGTAAGCGTTTCCTCTTCGTGCTTGGCCATGGTTATCGGCCTCCTCGCGCCCGCGCGGCCCTGGCGGCGCCCGCGTCCGCGCGGCCGGCCGCGAATTCGCTGGCGAAGGCCTGGAAGCGGCCGTCCGCGATGGCGCCGCGCACCTCCTCCATCAGGTCCTGATAGTAATGAAGGTTATGCCAAGTCAACAGGACGGAACCCAGGATCTCGCCGGCGCGGACCAGATGATTGACGTAGGCCCGGCCGTAGCCGCGGCAGACCGGGCACGCGCAAGATTCATCCAAAGGCCTCGGATCGTCAACGTGAACCGCGTTGCGAAGGTTCAACGCGCCTTCGCGCGTGAACGCCTGGCCGGTCCGGCCCGAGCGCGTCGGAAGCACGCAGTCGAACATGTCGATGCCGCGCGCCACCGCTTCGACAAGGTCTTCGGGCTTGCCCACGCCCATGAGGTAGCGCGGCGCGTCCGCCGGCAGCAGCGGCGCCGTGGCCTCGAGTACGGACAACATGACCGCCTTCTCTTCCCCCACCGCGAACCCGCCGAGCGCGTAGCCGTCGAACCCGGTTCGCACGAGATGGTTCGCGGATTCGGCGCGCAGATCCTCGAAGGAGCCACCCTGGACGATGCCGAACAGTCCGTGCCCGGGTGTGGCGACGAACGCCGCCTTCGAACGTTCGGCCCAGCGGCCGGTGAGCCGCATCGCCCGGGCGACGTCGTCCTTGGGGCGCGGATGGGGCACGCATTCGTCGAGCGTCATGGCGATGTCGGCGCCGAGCATCACCTGGATCTCCACCGCGCGCTCGGGCGTGAGCTCGAAGCGCGCGCCGTCGATGTGCGAGCGGAACGCGACGCCCGATTCCGTCACGTCCCTGAGCGCGGAGAGCGACATCACCTGGAAGCCCCCCGAATCCGTCAGGATCGGACCCGGCCAGTTCATGAACCGGTGCAGCCCGCCGAGCGCCCGGACGCGTTCGGCGCCGGGGCGCAGCATCAGGTGGTAGGTGTTGGCGAGCACGATCCGGGCGCCGGTGTCGGCCAGTGCCTCCGACGTCATGCCCTTGACCGTGGCGGCGGTGCCGACCGGCATGAAGGCCGGCGTCTCGACGGTGCCGTGGGCGGTCTCGAGGCGCCCGCGCCGGGCGCAGCCGTCTTTCGCGACGAGCGCGAACCCGATTCCCTTCACGCCCCCAAACCGCGATAGAGCAGGCAGCAGTCGCCGTAGGAATAGAACCGGTATTCGGCCCGCTTGGCGTGCTCGTAGGCGGCCTTCATGCGTTCGGTTCCGGCGAACGCGCACACCAGCATGAACAGCGTCGAACGCGGCAGGTGGAAGTTGGTCAACAGCACGTCGACGACGCGGAAATCGAATCCGGGCGTGACGAAGATGTCGGTCTCGCCCGCGAACGCGGAGACGGTGCCGTCGTCTGCGGCCGCCGTCTCAAGAAGTCTCAGCGACGTCGAGCCCACGGCGACGATCCGCCCGCCCCGCGCGCGCGCCGCGTTGATGGTGCGGGCGGCCTCTTCGGTGATCTCGCCCCACTCCGACGCGAGTTGGTGGTCGGTGATGGTTTCGGTCCGCACCGGCAAGTACGTTCCGGGGCCGGTGTGAAGGGTGACGGCGCAATTGCCGACGCTGCCGGCGTGCAGCGCGCCGAGAAGCGCCTCGGTGAAATGCAGGCCCGCGGTCGGAGCCGCGACCGCGCCCGCGCGCTTGGCGAAGATGGTCTGGTAATCGGTGAAGTCCCGTTCGTCCCGGCCCCGGTCGCGCTTTATGTACGGCGGGAGCGGCATCGTCCCGAACCGATCCAGCGCCGCCAGCAAGTGCACGTCGGAGCGATCGAACTCGAGCTCGACCTCGCCGCCGTCACCCAGGGCGATGACGCGGGCGGAGAACCCGGGACCGAACTCGAATCGGTCGCGGCTCCTCACCTTGCGTGCCGGCTTGGCGAACGCCCGCCATCGGTCGGGTGCGGTCTGCGCGCCAAGGGTCATCTGGATATCGAGGTCACCCTTGCGCCCCATCAGTCGCGCGGGCAGGACGCGCGTGTCGTTGAAGACCAGAAGATCGCCGGCGTTGAGGCGTTCAGGCAGGGCGCCTACCGTCAGGTCGCGGAAACCCTCCGCGGCGTTTGCCGGCACCTCAAGGAGGCGGGCCGAATCCCTGGGCGAGGCGGGCCGTTGGGCGATTCGCGTGTTCGCGAGCTCGAAGTCGAAGTTCGCTGTTTTCATTCGCGTTACCGCCCCGGTCCCCCGATCGGTACGATCGTCGCAGGTCGCGCAGATTACACGATGTGCACTCGTTCGACCACCGGCGGTGCAGGCCTCGCGATCCGCACCATCGCGCCCGGTCGGTCCGGTCATTGTGGCGGCGGCTTTCGCCGTTCGCGCCGGCGCCAAGACGCGGCCCGGACGCATGGGTCGGACGCATGGGCCGGACGCATGGGCCGGACACCTCGGTTGCGCGCGCGCGCGCCATCGGCCATAGGAGGGCATGGCAAAGGCACCGGCGATCCTGGCGCTCGCCCTGTTGGCGGCGTGCAGCGTGCCCCAGCGCTGGGAGCACCGGACGCTCGCGCCCGAGCGGTGGAAATCGGACGAGGCCGCCTGCCGCGCCGAGGCGACGCGCGAGGTGGATCGCGATTCGGCGCGCGAGCAAGGTTATGCCGTCACGGCCCGGGAAAGCCGCGTAAACCCGGTCCGTGCCCAGATGGCGGCCTTCGAGACGACCAAAAAGACGCAGGCGTTGGTCGAGCGTTGCATGAAGGCCAACGGATACGACCAGGCGCGCGAGTAGGTCATTGTCCGTTTACTCGGCTCCAGCTCGCACCCGCGCCCTACCGGCCCGAGCAACCAATTCTGTGAGCGGCCGGGCGCGGGCCGGTATAAATCCACGTAAGTCGATAACGGTCCAGGTCATGGACTCATGGACGAGCGACCAACCGAACGGTCCTGAATCCGACTCATCACTTTTAGTTGTCATCCGCGAGGAGGCTGTTGAACTTCGCGTCCTGACCCGAAGCTCAATCTCGATTCGGCCTTCGCTACACATGGTCCGCAGCCAAATCGGCTCTTCCCATCGGCAACCGATCTCACTTGAAAAGGGGGTATCGTTCTCGGGGGCCGGACAGTTGCCCCGTCGGGCCAAGAAAGATTCGCCGCGATCGCGCCTTCGATTCTGTCGTTGCTCCAAGACCGTCGCCGTCAGCGTCCTTCAACAGCCTCGGCCACGAGGGGAGATTGTCTCTTAATCCGCCAATGGCGGGTATAGGCGGCTTCCAGATCGCGGGTATGGCCGGCGCAATCGCACAGAGGCGAGCCCGCCAAGCGCGGGCGCAAGGTTCGGCGGTGCTCGGAGAGGGCGTCCAGATCCCGTACCAGGGCGCGCGCCTTTTCAATGTAGGCTTCGGGGGTGTCCGCGATCAGGTGGGACATGCCGGCGCTATTGAGATGGCCGACGCTATGGCGCGAAGCGAACGAGTTTCCGCCGCCGAGCGTCACCACCGGCACGCCCATCCACAAGGCCTCGCAGGTGGTCAGCCCTCCCGAGAAGGGAAACGGATCGAGAGCCACGTCCATGCGGTTGTAATAACCTAGGTAGTCGGCGTGCGGGGCGCTGCCGGCGAACTCGATCCTGGTGCCGGCAATGCCGCGCTCCTCGAACAAAGACCGGTAGCGGTCTCGGGTCCCGGGATGGGAAAACACCTTGGTCCCCAGGAACAGGCGGGCCTCTGGAAGTTCACCCAGCAGCCGCGCCCAGAGATCGATCACCCAGGGGCCCAACTTGGCTGCATTGTTCAGGCACCCGAAGGTGACGTGTCCCGATGCCAGGGCGGGAAGGGCCGAGACCGCGGGGGCGTAATCGGGGGGCGAATAACAGACGTAGCCGCCAGGCAGCCTGATGAGATTCTCCGTGAACTCGCCCTCATGGTCCGCCGGTGCGTGGTGGGCGTCGGCGATCAGGTAATCCACGGCTTCCAGCCCGGTGGTGCAGAAATGCCCCCCGGCGACCATCTGGACCGGGGCCGGCCGATGAGCCAGGACAAGAAGGTGGTTGCCCGCCGAATGACCGGCCAGGTCGACCAGGATATCGATACGGTCGTCTCGGACCATTCCAGCGATGGCCGCGGCGTCCAAGCTTCGAACCTCCCGCCATTGATGGGCATGTTTCCTGAAGACCTCGGTCAGCCAGTCATGGGATGGCGTGGACGAGTAGGCGTAAACCACGAATCGGTCCCGGTCATGGTTGGTGAACACCCCGGACATGAAGAAGCCGATCGGGTGCCGGCGGAAATCCGACGACAGGTAGCCGATGCGAAGCGGGCGCTCCGGGTCCGAATCGTTGGCGTGCCTCGGCCAGGAAGACTTCAAGGGAGCCTCGAACCGCTGCGCCCAGGCGCGGGCCTCGGCGAGCCGGGTCGCCGCGTTCACATGAGGGGTGTAGTGGCTGTCGAGGATGATGTTTGAGCGGATGACGGGATGGGAGGGATCGAGCTCCCGGGCCTGTTCCAAATGTTCCAGGGCTTGGTCCATCAGTCCTTGGCGCGCGAAGACGCCGGCCAGATTGACGTGGGCGTGCGCGGCCTCCGGGAAATCCTCGATGATCGATTGATAGGCCCGGATGGCCTCGTCGAGCCGGTCCAGGGACTCCAGGGTTTGGGCGAGACCGAAGCGGGGCTCCTTCCCGCCCGGGTTCAAGCGCGCCGCGTCCGCCAGGTGGGGCAGGGCCTCGGCAGGCTTGTCCTGACTCAGGAGAAGAAATCCCAGCATCTGATGGGCGTTGGCGTGGTTGGGGTCGGCCTGGATGGCCTTGCCGAAGGCCTCGGCGGCCTCTTCATGGCGCCCCATGCCGGAAAGCAGGTTGCCCAGGTTGTTGGCGGCCCTCGCCCGGGCGGGGTCGAGGGCGAGGCAGGCCAGGTACTGGGTGACGGCTTCGGGCGAGCTACCTCCCTGGTGCAGGGCAAAGGCCAAGTTGAAGCGCAAATCGGCATCGAAGGGGTCTTGATCCACCAGAGCCGGGTAAGCTTCCGCCGCCTGGGCCCACTTTCCGGCATCGAGCAGGGAAAAGGCGGTCCGGGCCTGGGATGGGGTATCGGGGCGCGGGATTTCGTCCGCGGTTCCAATCATCCCCGGAACCTTCGTGGACAAGTAGGCCATATATTGGCCCACCAGATCGGTCCCTGCCTGGGCGTCGTGTGCCATCAATGCCCGGTGGGCGACATCCCAGGAACCGTAGGCGTCGTGCAGGATTACGGCGGTATTCTTCAGTTGATCCGGGGTGAGGGTCTGGAAGCGGGAAAAGTCGCGAATGAACACCGCATCGGCCCAGAATATCTGGTTCAGTTCCGCGTAGATGTCGTTCCTGATCAGGGCCGGCTTCACCGCCCGGCTGACCAGCGGCGAGAAGTGGTGAAAGACGTACCCCATGCCGCGCAGGAATAACTCAACCTCGGAAAAAAGAGGTTGGTCTACGTACATGGGCAGGAATTCCACTTTCGTGTGGATGACGAGACACCCTGAAAGCTTCTTGGTTCCATTTCTGAAGACCTCGAGTTCTCCGCCCTGGATGTCGATTTTCAGGTAATCGATGTTTTTGATTTCCTCGACGTCATCCAGGCGAACCGTGGGTATTTCCCGTCGCTCCCTGACTTTTCCCCATTCCGCGAAGCCATGGAAACTCTCGAGCATTTCCCGGTTGGGCTCGAGCAGTGAGGACATCCCCTGGGCGGCGCATATCCGGAGTTCATGCCGCTCGCCGTCGAAAACCGCGTGAGGAAGATATGTCTCGTAAGGGCCTTTCCGATCGTTGAGCTTGGTCAGCGCGTCGGGATCGGGTTCGAAACCGATCAGGCGCGCGAGCCCCGCGTCCAGAAGGGATTTATAAGGCGGGGCGCCGTCGATGGGATTGGCCCCGATATCGACCACGTCGAGGGTCACGTCCAGATTTAGCACGTGGGCAAGGGAGTCATCGTGTTGTCGCACGGCTCCGCCTCTCCGCATTAATTGGATCAAGGGCGGTGCCGGATTGCCCGATCGGCACAAGGAGCAAATTGACTCCAGAAAAATGGCGCTTGCGCCAATCTGCTGCGTGTCTTGATCGACCACGTTCGCGCATGGCTGCTCCCCTCCAGCGGCATTATCTGAAGCTTACCAAGACGTAGGAAATCTCCCAAAGCCTGAAAGTGGCTAATTCCGGTCATCCGAACGGATATCGGTGTACGACTGGTTCCGGCCCTGATGCGGACGTCAGATCTCTGCCAACACCACAGTTCGTGTTTATGAATACACGACCTTGCGCACTGTCCGTTTACCCGGCGACCGTTTGCCCGGCGTTCGTTTACCCGGCTCCAGCCCGCGACCCGACCCAACCGCGCCAAAGGTACCATTCCGTGGGCGGTCGGGCGGCAGCGCGGGCCGGTGCGTATCTACGCAAATCGATAACGCTCCAGTGCCGGCATCCGGCGCCAGCCGGGCGGTTGGTTCCCGGTGCTCGGGTGGCCCGTTTGCTTAGGCGGCTTTGGCAGGCGTCGCCTCTTCTGCGGCGCTCGCTTCGTGCTCGACCGCCCGTTCGGCGCACCGGTGGGCCACGCGCCGATCTTGCTGGCGCGAGTATGCGTGGCGCACCAAAGCCGGGATGTCGGCGCGGGCGATTCCGATGTCGGCGAGCATTTGCTCGCTCAAGCCATCGAGTTCGGCCCGGTACCGCCGGCGCCGAAACCAGCGCACGGCCGCACCCGTGATCCGCTCGTCGACGGCGCCCGAGATCGCCTCGCGGACACGGACGGCAAAACGCCGCGCCCTCTCGCGCCGCGCCGCGCGCGCAATCGCCCGCCGTTGGGCGACGATCCAAGCGCGGTCGCGCGTATCCGCCCGGTCCGCGGCGCAGAATGCGACGTAGTCGTTGATCCACATTTTTCGTTCTCCGGCCTCGTTGTCCGGCAAAGTTCTCGGATCGGAACGGCGCGCGCACCATTCCCCTACACGAGAGATAGGATTTATTGTGAGTATGAAAAGCCATTTTGTTGCAGTGCAGCATTTAAGAAAACGCATACTTCCTCTTCGGGTCCTCTCATGACGGGGTGCCCGCCAAGATGGGGTGCCCGCCAAGATGGGGTGAATGACACCGCAAGGACGAGCTGCTAGCTTCGGTCGCGGCACGATCACGGCGGTATGCGGGCGAACGGGCGATGGAAGCCTCCAGAACCGAGGCGCGCTTCCGCAAAGAAGCGGTGCTCGCCAAGCTTCTTGAACGGGCGCGATCGGCGCTCGGCGTCGCCGATGTCCGCGTGCTCGCCGGCGCCGTCAACGCGGCGCCCGAGGGTCTTCCGCCCGATCTGTGGACCAGCCTTGTCGCGGACGAGCCTGCGCCCGAGCTTCGGGCCGCGCTCGAGGCGTTGCGCGAAGACCTCGCGGTCGAGGCGCGAAAGCGCCGGGACGCACGCGGGACCGTGGAGCGCCTGGGCGCGCTCAGGCATGAGATCGGCAAGCGTGGCCTCGCCGGATTCGTCGTGCCGCGCGCCGACGAGCACCAAGGCGAGTACGTGCCGGCGAGGGCCGAGCGGCTCGCGTGGCTCACCGGGTTCACGGGTTCGGCGGGGCTCGCGGTGGTGCTCAAGGATGCCGCTGCAATTTTCGTAGACGGCCGCTACACCCTTCAGCTGGAGGCCGAGGTGGATGCCACGCTCTTTCAATTCCGCCACCTCGTCGAAGATCCCTCGACGGACTGGATCGCCGAGAACCTGAAGCCCAAGGCGCGGCTCGGATTCGATCCCTGGCTCCATACCGAGAACCAGGTACGCAGATACCGCAAGGCGTGCGAGGACGCGGGCGCCATGCTCGTTCCTTGCGAAACCAATCCGATCGACGCGGTCTGGCGAAATCAACCGCCGCCCCCGGTGGCACCGTTGGTGGTCCACGACCAGGCGTTCGCGGGACGGCCGTCGGAGGACAAGCGCGCAGAGGTAGCGCGCGCTCTCGAATCAGACCGGTTGGCGGCCTATTTCCTGTCGGCTCCGGATTCCCTCGCCTGGCTGTTGAACGTTCGCGGCGGCGATGTGCCCTTCACGCCGCTCGCGCTCGCCTTCGGCCTGGTGCATGCCGATTCTTCGGTCGATCTCTTCCTCGATGGCCGGAAGCTGACGGCGGCGGTCACGGCCCACCTCGCGAACGCGGTCCGGGTCCACGACACCGCCCGGCTCGGGCCCGCGTTCGACCGCCTCGGCGCAGGCGAAAAGGCGGTGGGGCTCGATGCGGACGGCGCGCCGGCCTGGGCCGTCGAGCGCCTGCGCGCCGCCCGCGCGAAGCCTGTGTTCCTGCCCGATCCCTGCGCGCGGCCCAAGGCGCGGAAGAACCCGGTCGAGCTCGACGGCATCCGCGCCGCCCATCTGCGCGACGGCGCGGCGCTGACGCGCTTCCTCGCCTGGTTCGCGGCCGAGGCCCCCGACGGCGAGCTGACTGAGATCGACGCCGCCCGCCACCTCGAGGATCTGCGAAGCGAGGGCGCGCATTATCGGGGGTTGAGCTTTCCCACGATCTCGGGCGCCGGTCCGAACGGGGCGATCGTTCATTACCGGGTGAGCGAGAAGACCAATCGGCGAATCGAGCCGGGAATGCTCTATCTAGTGGATTCCGGCGCCCAGTACCTGGACGGCACGACCGACGTGACGCGCACGGTCGCGCTCGGCGCGCCGAGTGCGGAAGCGCGCGAATGCTTCACGCGCGTGCTCCAGGGCCACATCGCCATCGCGA
>JASMAE010000209.1 GCA_030754475.1 Rhodospirillales bacterium | reverse complement strand
CCTTTCTCGATTCCGGAACGATCGTCTCCGTCCGGTCGAAGGGGCGGGCGGGCGAGCAAATCTACTCCGCGAGATACGGCGATGTTGCGCGCGACATCGCCATGGTGGTCCTCATCAATATCGGCTCGGCGTCCGCGTCCGAAATCGTCGCGGGAGCGTTGCAGGACAACGGCCGGGCGACGGTCATGGGGGTCCGGTCGTTTGGCAAGGGCACCGTCCAGACCATCATGCCGCTTCCCCTGGAAGGGGCGATTCGCATTACGACCGCCCTTTACTACGGGCCTTCCGGACGTGCAATCCAGGCAAGGGGTGTGAATCCCGACATTGCGTTCGCGGTTTCCGGAGATGCGGCCATGCGCCGCGAGGCGGACATCCCGGGTGCTCTCTCGACCCAAGATGCGTCGGACGAAGGCGCGCGCGAGGCGGGGCCGGTCGTCGACGATAGCGATTGTCCGGTGACGAACGACGGCGACGATCGCCAGCTTGGGTGCGCGCTTGCGCTGCTACGCGCCGGCTCGCGCGACGAGTTCCTGGCATCCATGGGCGTAAGGCTATGAATTCTTGCTTGCGCGGCCGGTGCCTCGGCCGAGGACGAAACGAGCCATCATTCGAACGCTCGCTCGCACCGGAAGCCCACCATGGCTGAACTGGTCGCGCCGCACGGCGGCGATCGTCTGCAAGCGCTCATTCTTTCCGAGGAAGAGCGCCCCCCGGCAAGAGCCCGCGCGCGCGGGCTCAAGCGCGTGCCGATGACAAGCCGCGAGGCCTCGGACGTTCTTCTCATGGCGATGGGCGCTTACACGCCCCTCGACGGGTTCATGGGTGAGGCGGACTGGCGTGGCGTCTGCACCGATATGAGGCGCGAGGACGGTTTGTTCTGGCCCATCCCCATTACGTTGAGCGTGGACAGCGCGCTCGGCGCGTCGATCGAACCGGGCGAGGATATCGTGCTGGTGGACGCAGATTCCGACGGCGTTCTCGCGCTCATGGAGGTCACGGAGACCTACGCCGTCGACCGAGAGTTCGAATGCGCGAACGTGTTTCGCACGACCGATGTTGCCCATCCGGGTGTCGAAAAGGTGATGCGCCAGGGAGACGTCAACCTGGCGGGAAAGGTGGCGGTCATTGACGAAGGCGCCATCCCGAGGACGTTCGAGCGCCTCTATCTGCGTCCGGACGAGACTCGCGCCCTCTTCGCGCGTCTGGGTTGGTCCCGGGTGGCCGCCTTTCAGACCCGCAATCCCATGCATCGCAGCCACGAGCACCTGGTCAAGATCGCGCTTGAAGTCACCGACGGCGTGTTCATCCATCAAGTTCTCGGCAAGTTGAAACCCGGCGACATTCCCGCCGACGTGCGCACCCGGGCAATCGCGGCGATGGTGGACAATTATTTCATTCCCGATACCGTAATTCAGGCCGGTTATCCGATCGAGATGCGCTATGCGGGCCCCCGCGAAGCCCTCCTGCACGCGCTGATCCGCCAAAACTTCGGATGCTCGCACCTGATCGTCGGTCGCGACCACGCCGGCGTCGGCGACTATTACGGCCCCTTCGAGGCCCAGGAGATATTCGAAAATCTTTGGCCCGGCGCGCTCGAGACGCGGCCCATCAAGATTGGCGAAACTTTCTATTGCCACCGCTGCGAAGGTATGGCGACAGCCAGGACGTGCCCTCACGGAACCGAAGACCGTGTCACCATCTCGGGCACGCGCCAGCGCCAGATGCTCGCCAAGGGCGAGGACATCCCGCGCGAATTCTCGCGCCCCGAAGTAGTGGCGATCTTGAAGGCGTTCTATTCGCATCGAAGCTAGGCGGTTTTCCAATTCAATCACGGGCGATCGGGTTCGCCGGGTTCGCACCCGGTTCCGGCTACCACGCCATCGTAATATTGGGGCGGCCGGGCGGGGGGTGCGGGCCGGTGCGATTCCACGTAAGTGGATAACGGTCTTGATGG
>JASMAE010000208.1 GCA_030754475.1 Rhodospirillales bacterium | reverse complement strand
TCCTGCATGTCCATGCCGAAGACGACGATGTTCAGGAACACTTGGGCCATGGCCTGGGTCTGGACGTCGCCGCCGGGGGTTCCGAACGGCATCATCCACCGGCCGGGCTGGATCGCGAGCGCGGGATTTGGCGTCAGGCGCGGCCGCTTCCCCGTCTCGATCGAGCACGGGTGATCGGGGTCGGTCCACGACTGCGATCCCCGGGTCGAGGGCGTGAGCCCGGTTCCGGGTATCATGGGAGAGGTGGCGGCGCTGTCGCTGGGCGTCGCCGAGAACGCGTTGCCCCATTTGTCGACGACGCAAAGATACGAGGTGTCCCAGCGCCCTTCGTCCGGCCCGCGCGCCGGCGCCGCGGCGCCCACCGCGCCGCCCGGGGCCGCGCCCGGTATCTCGCCCGCGGCCGGCATGTCGGGCCAGGCTTCGCCTTCGCGGATCATCTCGCGGCGCAGGGCGGCGTAGTCCTTCGATAGCAGCGTGTCCATCGGCACGTCGATGAACTTGGGATCGCCGTAATAGGCCTCGCGGTCGGCGGCCGCGAGCTTAACCGCCTCGGTCACGGTGTGGATGTAGGCGGGCATGTCGTCTCGCATGGCCATCAGGTCGTAGCTTTCGAGGAGGTTGAGCACCTGCAAAAGCATCGGCCCCTGGCACCAGGGCCCGCAGGTGTAGACTTCGGTTTCGCCAAGGCGGATCGAGTGCGGTGCCTCGACGTTGACGCGGAAGGCCGCCAAGTCCTCGCGCGTGATCAGCCCGCCATTCTCGGCGTGGTAGCGGACGATGGCGCTGGCGATGTCGCCGTTGTAGAACGCCTTGCGAACGTTCCGAAGCCCGGCTTCGCGGCCGCGCTTTCCGCCCGCCTTGTCCTCGTCGGCAAGGAATTGGAGGGTGCGCGCGAGATCCTTCTGCACCAGCGTTTCGCCGGCCTCGGGCGGGCGGCCCTGCGCCAAGAAGACGGCGGCGTTATCGGGCATGGCCCGGATGGTTTCTTCGCGTTCCGCGATCTGGCGGGCGAGCAAGGGATAGACTGGGAACCCCTCGCGCGCCGTCTGAATCGCGGCCTCGGAGACCTCGGCGAAGGACATGGTGCCGTATCGCTCGAGCGCCGTCAGCCAGGCGTCCGGCGCCGCCGGCATGACCGCACGGGGAAGGCCGTCGGGGATCCGGCCGTCGAAGTTCTCCCGGAAATAGGCGCAGCTCGCGGCCTTGGGCCAGGTCCCAAGGCCGTCGATGGTGACGATCTCGCCCGTCTCGGCCATGCGGATCATGGTCGGCGCGACGCCGGCGACGTTGACGAAGGTGACCTCGACGACGCCGGTGACCAGCCCGGCGGCGACGCCCGCATCGACCGCGTTTCCGCCCGCCTCGAGAACGCCAAGCGCGGCTTCCGCCGACAGTTGATGACCGGCGGCGACCGCGTGGCGGGCGCCGATCCGGGTGGTGCGTCCGGATCCGCTCGGAGATGGTTTCGAGGTCATGGTGTCGGTGCCTTCCTCGGCGAGTGCTCTACTCGGCGTGAGAATACATGCTGCGGCCCGGGACCGGTAGCTCGGCCCTGAGGATCGTTCCGGTCTCGGATTCGGTGATGAAGAGCTGCCGGTTCTCCGGCCCGCCGAAGGCGACGTTGGTGCAGCGGTTGCCGGCGGCCGATTCGATCAGATGGGTCGGCCGGCCCAGTGAATCGAAGCGCCACACCCCGATCCCGAGATGGGCGACAATGATCCCGCCGTCGGTATCGAGCGCGAGACCGTCGGGGCCGCCGGTGCCGCCCGAAAGCTGGATGAAGGTGCCGACCCGCGAGATTCCGGCCAACGCCAAGGGCACGCGCCAGATGGCATTGGCGCGCGTAACCGCGACGTAGAGCTCGGTTTCGTCCTGATTCAAGACCAGTCCGTTCGGACTCGGCACGGTTCCGACGAGAAGCTCGAGCCGCCCCGACGCCGTCAGGCGGAAGACGCGTCCCGTGGGGTCCTGCCAGCCGGTTTGGCCCTGGTCGGTGAAATAGAGATCGCCGTTCCTGGCGAACACAAGATCGTTCACGCCCTTGAACCATTCACCCTTGTGGTGGCGCAACACCGGCTTGACGGCGCCCGTCGCGGGGTCGATCTCCACGATGCCCTTCATGTGATCGGCGACGAACAGCCGCCCGTCCTTGTGGATCTTGAGACCGTTCGGCCAGCCATCGTATTCGGCCACCACGTCCCACGCACCGGCCGCAGACACCCGCATGATGCGGCCGTTGGCGATGTCGACGAGATACAGGTTGCCGTCGCGGTCGAAGGACGGCCCTTCCAGCATGCAGTCCATGGGCCGGCCGCGGGTCGCCTCGGCCCAACTGCTGAGCCGCATGTCGCGATAGGTTTCCGGAAGCCGGGTAAAGACCGTGCTCTTGATGACCGCCGGAGGTCCGTACACGGTAAGGCGCTCCTTCGCTGCCGGCGCCGGGGAAAAGTCCGTGGCGCCGCTTCCCCCCCCACGCCGATGTCGTACCATGAAACGGCTCGGGTCGCGGAACCTTTGTGGCGCGCCTCGGGCGTGCGAAACTCCGCGCCGTTCGTGCCGCGCCGATCCACGGGAGAGACCACATGCCCGCGTACTTGATAAAGGGCCGCCACGTGATCTGCGGCGCCCCGCACGGCGCCGAAACGCGGGCAATCGCCGATGGCGCCGTACTGGTCCGCGACGGCGTCATCGCCGCTGTGGGCAAGGCGGAAGCACCGGAGCCCGCAAGCGTGGACACCGTGCTGGTGGCCGGCGAACTGATCTTGGACGAGGGAAGGATCGCGACGCTCGACGAGCAAGGCGCGTTGACCGAGCTCGCCAAATCGTTGAGCGTTCTGGCGACAGACGATGAGCGTCGCCTTCGCGAGATGGCCAAGGGCCTGGTCCCGCATGTTCGCGCATTCTATGCCGGCCATTTGGACGGCCTTGACGTCGAGCCCCACTACGCGCGCTGAGCGCGCGCCGATACCCGGTTTCCCGAAGCCAACGAAAGGAAAGATCATGGCATTGAACGACTACACGACAGCACTCGTCACCGGGGCTTCGAGCGGTATTGGACGCGCGGTCGTCGAACGGCTCGCCGCGCGCGGGCTCCGGGTTCACGCGGTCGCGCGCCGCAAACAGCGCCTCGATAGCCTGGCCAAAAAAACGGGATGCGTGCCTCACGTTATCGACGTCCGTGATCTGGACGCGATGCGGTTCGCCTTCGAGGACGAAAAGATCGACGTCCTCGTCAACAACGCCGGGGTCGGACGCGGGCACGAATCGCTGATGCGAGCGAGCGACGAGGACATCGAGGCGACTCTTCACACCAACATCGATTCAATTTTCAACGCGATCCGCGTGGCGGCGCCGAGCATGATCGCGCGCGACCGCGGCCACATCGTCAATATGGGCTCGTGGGCGGGGCTCTATGGGCAAGGCTCGACGCTTTACGGCGCGACCAAGGGCGCGGTTCATCTCCTGAGCCAGAACCTCCGCCTCGAGCTCCTCGGAAGCGCGATCCGTGTCACCGAGATCTGCCCCGGGCGCGTGCGCACCGAATTCGCCGAAAAAGCCTTTCGCGACACCGATTTCGCGCGAGAGTTCAACAAAGCCTTCCGGATGTTGAGCGCAGAAGACGTGGCCGACGCCGTGATGTACGCACTCGATACGCCTTGGCACGTCAACGTGACCATCGTCGAGCTCTGCGGCGTCGAACAGGCGACGGGCGGCGTGCAGGTGAAGCGCGGCGCCCGGCGCGGCAGCAGCCCGTCCGCCCGTCGTTGAGCGCCTCGGCTTTACCCTTGAACCCCTCGATTCACCCCCCTAGAATTGCACGTTGGCGGAAACCGGCCGATTTCGCGACCCGTTTCCGATCCATTCGGCAGCAAGTCTTTCGTTTTTGGGGTTCGGCCCCGAGGAGGCAACGATGAGTGAACGGCGCATCGACTGGTACGGCGTGTTTCCGCCAATCGTCACGCCCTGGACCAAGGACGGCGAGTTCGATGAGCCGGCCTTCCGCAAGGTCATCGACCAGACCATCGACGACGGCGCCCACGGCATCCTCGTCCAGGGCTGCACCGGCGAGTGGTTCATGATGGATATCGAGGAACGCTACAAGATCCACGCGATCGCCAAGGAGCAGGTGGGCGACCGCAAGGTCTGGCTGCTTGCCGGTACGTCTTCGGTGGATACGCGCCAAGCGGTGCTGGTTGCG
>JASMAE010000207.1 GCA_030754475.1 Rhodospirillales bacterium | reverse complement strand
GGCTACATCCTCGAAGCGGCGACGCTCGGCCTGACCGACGGGGTCGCGAAGCACGCGGCGATCGGCTTCGGCGGCTGGTTGGGCCTGATCATGGCCTTCAACGTCTGGTTCATCATCTGGCCGGCCCAGCAAAAGGTCCTGGGCCTGGTCGAAGTGGACGCGGCCGCCAAAGCAAGCGCGGCACGCATGGCGGCGCTAACGTCTCGCGCCAACACCATGCTGTCGATTCCCATGCTTTACGCCATGGTTTCGGCGCAAAACCTTTACTAGAGCGGATCGCGCCTGGGTGGAACCGCGAGTGGGGGCCCACCAGGCGCGCCCATCCGCTCCGTTTCAATAAAATCGACCAGATTCACGTGGTCGGCGGATCGCTATGCGGATCGCCATAAAGCGAAACCGAGTGGCCACGATTTGGTCTAGACCGTGATCCATTTACGTGGAATCGCGCCGACCAAACGCATAACGCGCTAGTCCACCGCGATCAGCGCCGCCGCGATCCGCCGCTCCTCGGCGAGAAGAATGTTGAAGGTACGACACGCGGCGCCGGTATCCATCCACTCCAGCGCGACGCCGATCTCGCGCAAACTCGCGGAAATCCCGGGGACCTGCGGGACGAAGCGTGATCCGCAGCCGATCAGCACGACCTCGGCCGGCGGATCGGTGGACACCGCGGGCGCCAGCGAATTGAGGGTGATCGCAGCCACATCCACCACGTCCCAGGCGAGCGTGCTTCCGGGAAAGACGATGATCGATCCCCGATATTCGCGGCCGGCGACGCGGAACCCGCCACCCCCGTAAGCATGAATCAACTGGCGCCCCTCGACGATGAGTGGGGTGACGTCGAAATCGCTCATGGGACTTGGGGAGGGTCCTCCGCATTCGCCTCTGCGCCTTTGGCGCCTTCGGCGCGCTCGCTCGGGCGCTTGTGAATGCCCATGTAGAGCAGCAGGGGAACCGCGATGCAGACCGATGAGTAGGTGCCGACCAGCACCCCCCAGATCATGGCGAAGCTGAAGCCGCGAATCACCTCGCCGCCGAGGAAGTAGAGCGAGAACAACGCCAACAGGGTCGTCAGGCTCGTCATGAGCGTCCTGGAAAGCGTGTCGTTGACGCTTTTGTTCAAGAGCTCCGCTAGCGGCATCGTCTTGAACTTGCGCAGGTTCTCGCGAACCCGGTCGAAGACGACCACGGTGTCGTTGATGGAATAGCCGGCGATGGTCAGGATGGCCGCCACCGTCGAGAGGTTGAACTCGAACCCGATCATCGAGAACACGCCGATGGTCGAAAGCACGTCGTGGGCCAACGCGATCACGGCGCAGATCCCGAACTGGTATTCGAAGCGGAACCAGATGTAGACGAGGATAGCCAACAACGCGAAGCCGACCGCGGTGACGCCGCTCCAGAATAGCTCGCGGCTCACCTTCGGCCCGACGAACTCGGTGCGCCGGTAATCGACGTTGGGCCCGAGCACCGTCTTGACCGCGTCAATGGCCCTTTGCTGAGCCTCCTCGCCGCCTTTCTGGCGCTGGACGCGGACGAGGACGTCGTCGGGCGCACCAAATTCCTGCAGGCCGACCTCGCCGAGCCCGAGCGCCGAAAGCTGCCCCCGCATCCGCCCCAGATCCGCACCCCCCGGAACCCGGACCTCGATCAGGATGCCGCCCGTGAAGTCGATCCCGTAGTTGAGCCCGCGGAAGGCGAACAGAATCACGGAGGCGGCGATGAACAGCGCCGACGCCCATAAAAAGATCATCCGTCGGTCGATGAACCGAATGTTCGTGTTGGGGGGAATCAGGGTCAGGCCACGCATGATGAATGGGACTAGATCGGTAGGACCTGGGGCCGGCGCCACCACAGCCAAGTGACCACGAGAAGACGCGTCAGCATGATCGCCGTGAACATGGACGTGGCGATACCGGCGGAAAGGGTGACCGCGAATCCGCGCACCGGGCCCGATCCGAAGATGTACAGCAACACCGCCGCGATCAGGGTCGTGACGTTGGCGTCGATGATGGTGCGGATGGCGCGCGAGTAACCGGCGTCGATCGCCGAAATCGGCGTCCGTCCGGCGCGCACTTCCTCGCGGATGCGCTCGAACACCAGCACGTTGGCGTCCACGGCCATGCCGATCGTCAGCACGATACCGGCGATGCCCGGTAACGTGAGCGTCGCCTGGACGACCGACAGCACGGCGGCGATGAGGATCATGTTGTAGATCAGGGCCACGTTGGCCATCAGTCCGAAGCGGCCGTAGGCGATGACCATGAACACGACGACCGCGATCATGCCGATGATGCTCGCCACCTTGCCCGCGGCGATCGAATCGGCGCCGAGGCCGGGTCCCACCGTGCGCTCCTCGAGGATTGTCAGGGGCGCCGGCAGCGCGCCTGCCCGCAACAGAAGGGCCAAGTCCTGCGCCTCGTTAACCGAGAAGTTCCCGCTGATCTGACCCGAGCCGCCGAGGATCGGCTCGCGGATCACGGGCGCGCTGATCACCTGTTCGTCGAGAACGATGGCGAACGGCTTGCCCACGTTGGCCTGGGTCACCTCGCCGAAGCGCTTGCCGCCTCGCGCGTCGAACCGGAAGCTGACGACCCAACCGCCGGCGCTCTGATCGGGGGCGGCGCGGGCGTCGATCAGCGTGTCGCCGCCGACCATGACGCGCTTGCGGATCAGGATCATGCGCGGGCGGCCCCGGGTGTCGACCTCGTCGGTCGACGGAAGAAGACGCGAGCCCGGCGGCACGCGCCCGGCCATAGCCTCGGCGAGCGGCGTCTCCCCGTCGAGAAGATGGAAGGTCATCTTGGCGGTCTTGCCGAGAAGCCGTTTCACGCGCTCGGGATCGTCGATCCCGGGAAGCTGGACGAGAATCCGATCATCGCCCTGGCGTTGAATCGTGGGCTCGCGCACGCCGGTCTCGTCGATGCGCCGGCGCACGATCTCGATGGACTGCTCGACCGCAGACGCACGCCGGTCGCGAATCGCCTGCTCGGTCAACCGAACTGCCAGCCGGCCACCGGCACCTTCCTCGATTTCGATCTCGGGGTCGAGGTCGCGAAGCAGCGCTCTCGCGGCGTCCATCCGATCGGCGTCGCGGATGACGACGGTCACGGCGTCGCCCGAAACCCCGAGGCCCAGGTAACGGACGCGCGCGTTACGCAGCGCCGCCCTCGTGGAATCGACCAGCGTTTCGAGGCGCTCGGCGATGACGGTGTCAGCGTCGACTTCGAGCAGAAGATGCGAGCCGCCCCGGAGGTCGAGGCCGAGG
>JASMAE010000206.1 GCA_030754475.1 Rhodospirillales bacterium | reverse complement strand
CTCGCGGGCCGGGGCTGCCGTCTCGCGCTTGTCACCGACCGTCGCGGGGCGGGAATAGGAGGCGCGATTCCGGGCCTCGAGGTTCATCGCGTCCGCGCCGGCCCGCTCGCCGGCACCCGTGGCGCGAGGCTCCTTTTGGGTGGCGTCAATCTTGCCCTTGGGACCCTGCAGGCGCGCGGTCTGCTCGCCCGCCTACGGCCCCAGGCCGTGGTCGGATTCGGCGGCTACGCTTCGGTTCCGACCATATTGGCGGCGAGTTTCGCGGGCATGCCGACGGCCATCCACGAGCAGAACGCGCTGCTTGGGCGCGCCAACCGAAAACTGGCGGCGCGGGTCGATCGCATAGCCACGTCGTTCCGGGGCTCCGAGGGCCTTCCCGCGGCCGCCGAGGCCAAGGTCCGTTGGACGGGAATGCCGGTCCGCGCGGCGGTCGTGGCGGAGCGCGCCACGCCCTATCCGGGGATCGAACCGGACGGCCCGTGCCGTGTCCTCGTGCTGGGTGGTAGCCAAGGGGCGACGGTGTTTGCCGATGTCGTGCCGAGGGCTGTCGGACTGATGCCCGAGCGCTTGCGTAGCCGGCTCCGGCTCGCCCAGCAGTGCCGCCCCGAGGACCTGGACCGCACGCGCCGGGCGTACGCCGAAATCGGTGTTGCCGCTGAGCTCTCCGCCTTTTTCGAAGACGCGGTCGAACGCCTGGCGGCCGCCCACCTCTTGGTCGCGCGATCGGGCGCGTCGAGTGTGGCCGAAGCGACGGTGATCGGCCGGCCCGCGATCCTGGTACCCTATCCGCACGCGGTCGACGACCACCAGACGGCGAACGCCCATGCCCTGGATGAGGTCGGCGCCGCGTGGCTCATGCCCGAGGGCGGGTTCACGCCCGACGCCCTTGCGGCGCGGCTCAAGCCGCTTTTCGGCCTTCCCGAGACGCTTGAGAACGCGGCCGCGTGCGCGCACGCCGCCGGTCGGCCCGACGCCGCCGCGAGACTCGCCGATCTGGTGTGCGAGCTTATTCCCAACGGCGAGTCGGGCGCCGTGGCCGGGGCGGCCCGCAAGGAGGCCGCATGAGAGCGCTTCCCCTTTCCATCGGCACGATCCACTTCGTCGGGATCGGTGGCATCGGCATGAGCGGGATCGCCGAGATTCTGCATAACCTCGGCTACTCGGTGCAGGGCAGCGACCTCTCCGCCAACGCCAGCGTCGAACGACTGCGCACGCTCGGCATTTCCGTCGCCATCGGACACGCGCCCGCCAACCTTGGCGACGCCCAGGTGGTCGTCGTCTCGTCGGCCGTGAAGCCCGACAACCTCGAGGTCGCGGCCGCGCGCGAGCGGCTTCTCCCCATCGTCCGCCGCGCCGAGATGTTGGGCGAATTGATGCGCCTCAAATGGTCGATCGCAGTGGGCGGCACCCATGGGAAGACGACGACCACCTCGCTGATCGCACAACTGCTCGACGTGGCGGGCCTGGACCCGACCGTCGTCAACGGCGGCATCGTCAACGCCTGGGGCACGAACGCCCGACTTGGCGGCGGCGACTGGTTGGTAGCCGAGGCCGACGAATCCGACGGAAGCTTTCTCAAGTTGCCGGCCACGATCGCGGTGGTGACCAACATTGATCCCGAGCATCTCGACCACTACGGAAACTTCGACGCGCTCCGCGCGGCCTTCGACCGGTTCGTCGAAAACATCCCGTTCTACGGCTTCGCGGCTCTTTGCGTCGACCACGCCGAAGTGCAGGCGATGATCCCGCGCGTCTCGGACCGCAGAATCTTGACATACGGGTTCAGCCCGCAAGCCGATATCCGGGCCGTCAATCTCGTATCCGATACCGATGGCGTGCGCTTCGACGTCGTGATCACCGAGCGCAAACGCGGCCGCGACCGCCTGCTCGCCGGGCTTCGCCTGCCGATGTTCGGCGCCCACAACGTCCAGAACGCGCTGGCCGCGATCACGATCGCGAGCGAAATGGGAATCGAGGACGCCACCGTACGGGCGGCGCTCGCGGGTTTCGCCGGCGTCAAGCGGCGATTCACCAAGACCGGCGAAGTCGGGGGCATCACCGTGGTCGACGACTACGCGCACCACCCGGTCGAGATCGCCGCAGTCCTGAAGGCGGCGCGCTCGGTGGCGACGGGCAAGGTGATCGCCGTCGTCCAGCCGCATCGATTCACGCGCTTGCGCGATCTGTTCGACGACTTCTGCACCTGTTTCAACGATGCCGACGCGGTCGTGGTGGCCGATGTCTATGCCGCCGGAGAGGAGGCGATACAAGGAGCCGACCGCAACGCGCTGGTCCAGGGCTTGCGGGCGCGGGGCCACCGCATGGTGATCGCGCTCGCCTCGGCCGACGCCTTGGCCGAGGTCCTGTCGCCGCACCTCGCTTCGGGCGACTACGTAGTCTGCCTGGGGGCGGGCAGTATTACGACCTGGGCCCAGGCTTTGCCTGCCGAGCTTGCGCGACAAGGGCTCGGCGCGGGGCCGGTCCGGTTCCCGCAGCGCCGGGAAGAGACAGGACCATGAGCGCGCGGACGAAGCGCCATGTGCGCGTCGCGGACCATCTGCCCACGGTCCGCGGGCGGTTGCGCGAGAACGTGCTGCTGTCGAAGTTGACGTGGATGCGGGTCGGCGGACCGGCCGAGGTCCTGTTCCGTCCGGAAGATGTGGACGATCTCGCCGCATTTCTGGCCGGGACGCCCCCGGACATCGCCATCACCGTGATCGGTGCCGGGTCGAACCTTTTGGTGCGCGACGGCGGCGTGCGCGGCGTGGTCGTCCGCCTGGGCCGTGGGTTCGCCGGACTCAGCGTCGACGAAACCGAGATTACCGTCGGCGCCGGCGCCACCTGTCTTCAGGTCGCGACCGTCGCGCGCGACCACGCCATCGCCGGGCTGGAGTTCCTGAGCGGCATTCCGGGTTTGCTCGGGGGTGCGCTGCGCATGAACGCCGGAGCCTACGGCACGGAAATCAAGAACGTCGCGGTTTCGGTCGAAGCGTTGAACCGTTTCGGGGTGCCCCAGCGGATCGACGCCGGCGACATGGGATTCCGCTATCGCAGCTGCGCCGTGCCGGAGGACTGGATCTTCACGACCGCGCGCCTGGGCGGACGGCCGGGCGCCAAGCGTGAGATCGCGCGCCGCATTATGGAGATTCAAGTCGCGCGGAACGCGACGCAGCCGATCCGCACGCCGACGGGAGGCAGCACCTTCGTCAATCCGCCCGGATCGGAAGCCTGGCAGCTGATCGAGCGCGCCGGGTGCCGGGGCTTGCGGCGGGGTGCCGCCGCGGTCTCGGAGAAGCATTGCAATTTCTTGATCAACACCGGCCACGCCACCGCCGCCGACCTCGAGGGGTTGGGCGAGGAGGTGCGCCGTCGCGTCCTTGAGGCGACCGGCGTACGGCTGGAATGGGAAATCCAGCGCCTCGGGGATCCAGCCTCGGCGCTCGTGGAACGCACCGTGGCCGAGGAGGCAGGGGCATGACGCGCCACGTCGCGGTCCTTATGGGCGGCTGGTCGGCCGAACGCGATATCTCGCTGGTCAGTGGAGCGGCCGTGTCGCGTGCCCTCGAGGCGGCGGGCTTCCGCGTGACCTCCATCGACGTCGGCCCCGACGTCAGCTACCTGCTGAGCCGTCTGTACCCGCGCCCCGACGTCGTCTTCAACGCGCTTCACGGGCGCTTCGGCGAGGACGGATGCATCCAGGGAATCCTCAACGTGCTGAGGATTCCCTACACCCATTCCGGAATGCTGGCCTCGGCGGTGGCCATGGACAAGCCGTTGGCCAAGACCATCTTCGCCGCCGCCGGCGTTCCGATCGCTGAGCACGTGATCGTCAACCGCGAGGAAGCGATGGCCTCGGACGTCATGGAGCGGCCCTACGTCGTCAAGCCCACCAATCAGGGATCGAGCGTCGGCGTCCACATCGTGCGGGCAGGCGACAACCGCGAGCCGCTCACGGGCGACGAGCGGGCGCTCGGAAGCCACGTGATGGTGGAGCGCTACGTCCATGGCAAGGAACTGACGGTCGCCGTCATGGGCGACCGACCCCTCGCCGTTACCGAGATCACCTCGGACCGCGAATTCTACGACTACGAGGCGAAGTATGCCGAAGGCGGATCGGCACATCTGTTGCCCGCACCGCTGGAAGCAGCGGTCTACGACGAGGCTATGCGACTGGCGCTTGGCGCCCACGGCGCCCTTGGATGCCGGGGCGTTTCGCGCGCCGACATGCGCTTCGACGGCGAGAACGTCTACATGCTCGAGGTCAACACCCAACCCGGGATGACGCCGACGTCATTGGTTCCGGAACAGGCGGCCCACGTGGATATCTCCTTCAACGAGCTTGTGACGTGGATGGTGGAGAACGCGGAGTACGATCGATGAAAGATTCCGAAAGCGACACGGGCGTCAAACGCGGCCGGAAAAGGCGCCGGGCTTCGCCGCTTTGGCGTTCGGCCCGCATGCGGTTCGTCCTGGGTTTGTTGGTTCTGGCGCCGCTCGCGGCGGGCGCCTGGTGGTGGTCGAGCGGGCGGGCGGCGACGGTGGCCGGCGAAGCCGCGGACAGTGCGGTCGCCTCCGCGGCCACCCTGGGATTCGCGGTCGACGAGATCCTCCTCGCTGGCCGCGAGAAGAGCGCGCGTGCGAGCGTGATGAAGGCCATCGGGTTGCGGCGCGGCCATCCCATCTTCGGAATTGATCTCGCGTCGGTGCGCCGGCGTCTCGAGGGCCTTCCGTGGGTGCGTTCGGCGATCGTGCGCAGGATGCTGCCCGCAACCGTGGTCGTCGAACTGATCGAGCGACAACCGCTCGTGATCTGGCAACACGAGGGTGCGTTTGCCCTCGTCGACGCCGAGGGCGCGGTCATTGAACGCGCACCCCTCGAAGGCGTCAGCGGGTTGTTGACGGTTGTCGGAAAGGACGCGCCCGGCCACGCCGCCGAACTGATCGACGCACTCGCCGGCGAGCCTGCGGTGATGATGCGGACGAAGGCCGCGGTCCGGGTCGCCGAGAGGCGGTGGAACCTGCATTTGGAGAACGGCATCATCGTCCAACTTCCCGAAGTCGATCCGGCCTCGGCCCTCGCCCGGCTCGCGGCCTACGAACGGGCCCGCGGGGTATTGGAGCAAGGCGTCGCCGTGCTCGATCTCCGTCTGCCCGACCGTCTGATCGTACGCACCGGCCGCGAGGCGGAGCCCGGCCCGCTTCGTCCCGGACAACGGACCTGAGAAAAGTGAGGGGCGCGTGGATCCCAGAACCGAGATGAGTGCGATATGAGCATCGGGACGACGCCGAAGAGCGGACGCGGCGGCGCCATTGCGGCGCTCGACGTGGGCAGCGCGAAGATTTGCTGTTTCATCGCCCGCCCCGAGGTCGGCGCGCGCCTCAGGATCATCGGAATTGGCCACCACGCCGCGCGCGGGGTGCGCTCGGGCACCATCGTCGACATGGACGCTGCCGAAACCGCCATCCGGGCCACGGTCGAGGCGGCCGAGCAGATGGCGGGCGAAAACATCCGCCACGTCGTCGTCAACATCTCGGGCGGGAAACCGGAATCGCGGCTGATCGCCTATGAGGTCGCCATTGCCG
This sequence comes from Rhodospirillales bacterium, assembly GCA_030754475.1. Lineage (GTDB taxonomy): Bacteria > Pseudomonadota > Alphaproteobacteria > Rhodospirillales > JASLLV01 > JASLLV01. The sequence continues at coordinate 5,289 of JASMAE010000206.1, read as the reverse complement.
GCCACGAGATCGGCGACACCGACATTCGCCGCATCATCGACCCCGACCGAACGCTCGCGGACGTGCCGGACGAACGCCAGATCGTTCACGCGCTGCCCGTGGGCTACACCATCGACGGAAGCAAAGGGGTGCGCGATCCGCGAGGCATGTACGGCGAGCGGCTCGGCGTGAATTTGCACATTGTCAGCGCCGCCGCCGGCGCGATCCGCAACCTCGAGACCTGCATATCGCGTTGCCATCTCGTGATCGCCGATCGCGTCGTCTCGCCGTACGCCTCGGCGCTCGCCTGCCTGGTCGACGATGAAAAGCAGCTCGGCGTCACGCTGATCGACATGGGCGGCGGCACCACGTCCGTCGCCGTCTTCTTCGACGGAGAGTTGGTCCACACGGACTCGATCTCGCTTGGCGGCATCAACGTCACCAAGGACGTCGCGCGCGGGCTCTCCACGCCGCTCGAGCATGCGGAGCGCGTAAAGACCCTTCACGGCAGCGTTCTGCCGTCGCCCTCGGACGACCGCGAGATCATCAAGGTCCCGCTCATCGGCGAGGACGACGAAGGCGAAACCACCCAGATCCCGCGTTCCATGCTGGTCGGAATCATCCGACCGCGCCTCGAGGAGACCTTCGAGATGGTGCGCTCGGGCTTTGAGGCCGCGGGTTTCGACAAGGTGGCGGGCCGCAGAGTCGTGCTCACCGGTGGCGCGAGCCAGCTCACGGGCGTGCGGGAATTTGCTGCGACGATGCTCGACAAACAGGTCCGAATGTCCAGGCCGCGACCCATCGATGGCTTGGCCGAGGCGGCCGGCGGGCCCGCGTTCTCGACATGCGCGGGGCTTTTGAACTTTTCTGCCGACAACAACCAAAGAGCGTCCGAACGGGCGTATCGCCCAGTGGAGGAGGCGAGCGGCCGCTTGGGCCGACTCGGGCAATGGCTGCGCGAGAACTTCTGACGGGAGGCCTTGCACGGTCGCGGACGCGGTCCGCGGCGCGACGGAAGCATCGATCAACCTGGGCGACGCACAGCCTGCGTCGGCTCGGTTCTGGGGAACAAAACGGAGAGGGACATGACCATCAACATCAGCGTTCCGGAAGACCTGACCAAGCCGGATATGAAACCTAAGATCACGGTCATCGGAGTCGGCGGCGCGGGCGGAAACGCCGTCGATAACATGATCCAGGATCAACTCGCGGGCGTCGAATTTATCGTCGCCAACACCGACTCACAGGCGCTCTCGCGGACACACACCGACCGGCGTATCCAGCTAGGCGTGAACATTACCGGCGGGCTGGGCGCTGGATCACGGCCCGAGGTGGGCCAAGCGGCAGCCGAGGAAACCCTCGAGGAACTGATCCGCGAGATGGGCGATCCGAACATGGTGTTCATCACCGCCGGCATGGGTGGCGGGACGGGCACCGGTGCCGCGCCGGTGATCGCGCGCGCGGCGCGCGAGCAGGGCATTCTGACGGTCGGCGTGGTGACCAAGCCCTTCGACTTCGAAGGCAGGCATCGCATGCGGATCGCAGAGGCGGGACTCGAGGAGCTGGAACAGTTCGTCGACACCTTGATCATTATTCCCAATCAGAACCTGTTCCGCGTCGCCAACGAGAAGACGACGTTCGCCGACGCTTTCAAGATGGCGGACGACGTGCTCCATTCGGGCGTTCGTGGAATCACCGACTTGATCGTGATGCCCGGGTTGATCAACTTGGATTTCGCCGACATCCGGGCGGTGATGAGTGAGATGGGGAAGGCGATGATGGGGACCGGCGAGGCCGGCGACGAACGGCGTGCGCTCGATGCCGCCGAGGCCGCGATCGCCAACCCGCTTCTCGACGACAACTCGCTAAACGGGGCGACGGGGGTGCTCATCAACATCACCGGCGGCTCCGACATGACGCTGTTCGAGGTGGATGAGGCGGTGAACCGCATCCGCTCGGAAGTGGAGGCCGAGGCACACATCATCTTCGGCTCGACCTTTGCCGACGCGATGGACGGCCGGATGCGCGTCTCCATCGTCGCCACGGGCATGGATGGAGGCGCGACTCTCCAGTCCCGGCCCGCATTGCTTAGCATCGTCTCGGCGCGCCAGAAGGCGGACCGTGAAGTGGATTCCGAGGATAGTTCGGCGCCTGCCACCTTGGTTGCGATGCACGAACCCGCGCTTGCGCCCGCCGACGAACCGGGTGGGCGGATGCCGCCCGAGCCGCTCGAGGCGGGGACGGGTGCTGCCGCCGAGGTTGCCGAGGAGGAGGAGCGGGCGGCCGAGGAGCCGGCCGCCGAGGAGCCGGCCGCGATCGAAGCCATGGCGGCAATAGCCGTCGGCGCCGGTGATGCTTACATTCCTCCGCCTCCGGTCGATCCAAGGGCAACCAAGAACCGGCCCGAGCCCGATCCCTTCGCGGTCGCGGCCATGGCCAACGGCCCACAAGAAACGGCGTCCCAGCCGCTCGATTCGGCGCGGAAACCGAAAGGGCCAACCCTGTTCGAGCGGGTGACCGGCACGGGTCGCGCGGCGAAGCCGGTGGCCGCCACGCCCGCGCCCGTCAACCCGGCGGCGGGCGAGGCCGCCGCGGCACGGGTGAGCCGGCCGGAATCCGACCGCGAACCCGCGAAATCGGGTCAACCGCGACTCGGCGGCCTCGATCCCAGCGAACGGCTGGCGTCGTCGAATCCCGAAGACGACCTTTTGGACATTCCGGCATTCCTCCGCCGCCAGGCGAACTGACGTAAACGACTGAACGGACGTAACAATCCGTTACAAAGAGTGATTTGAGCGCTTCGGGAGCAACTGCTAAAAAGGCTCTTGAGGCGCTTCTATCACTTCTCGCACAATCTGAAGAAACGGCACTGGCGGAAAGGTAGGCAGGAGAAGATGGAGATCGTGCGAGAAACCGGCCATAGCGGAAGGCGCGGAACCGAGATTGGCGACGACGCCGCGGACGGGCGTTTCTTCCTCCAGAAGACACTCGCCGCGGCGGTCACATTCGGCGGAATCGGCATCCATTGCGGCACCAAGGTCTCCGTGACCCTCCACCCGGCGCCGCCGGGATTCGGAATCGCGTTCATGCGCAGCGACGAAGGCAGTGGCGAGCTGATTCCGGCGCGCTGGGACCGGGTGGTCAATACGCGCTTATGCACGACCTTGGTCGGCGACGGCGGCTCCCACGTCGGCACGGTCGAGCATCTGCTGGCGGCGTTGGCGGGGTGTGAGATCGATAACCTCGTGGTCGAAGTGGACGGCCCCGAAATCCCCATCATGGACGGAAGCGCGGCGCCGTTCGTCGCGTTGATCGACGACGCCGGCTGCGAGGAGCAAAATGCCCCGCGCCGCGTCATCCGCGTGCGGAAGCCCGTAACGGTGAGCGACGGGCACGGCACCGCGTCGCTCCGGCCCGAAAACGGTTTCACGCTGCGTATCGACATCGACTTCGAGAACCCGATCATATCGCGCCAATCGCTTTCGCTAGCGCTCGTGAACGGGACGTTCAAGAGGGAGCTGGCGCGGGCGCGGACTTTTGGCTTCCTGGACCAGATCAATCAAATGCAGGCCGCCGGGTTCGCGCGCGGCGGCTCGCTCGAGAACGCGATCGTCGTCGGCGGCGAAGGCATCCTTAACCACGGGGGCCTTCGGTTCGAGGATGAGTTTGCGCGTCACAAGGCGCTCGACGCCGTGGGCGATCTTTACCTTGCCGGCGCACCGATCTCGGGCGCGTTCCACGGAATTCGATCCGGCCACGAAATCAACAACAAGCTGTTGCGCGCGTTGTTCGCCGATTCCGAGGCGTGGAGCGAAAATGTCCTTCGCTGGGACGAGTTGGATCATTCGGCCTCCGAATCGGCGGCCTGCGGGGACGTCGTCCAATCGGTGGCCGTGGGCACCTGAGGACGGCGCTCGTCGTAACGTATCCTATCTCCACCCCCTCTCCCGACCACGCCGAACCCGAAGCCCGCCTGGGCCGTTGGGGCCGTCCACCACCGCATGGTATAGTGCGCCCGCGCGACGGTGGGATTACCGGTTGCCGGCCGAAGGCGATGCGAGAGTTTGAGACGATGAGACGCGGTTCCGCTCGCCGCGCCCTGCTAGGGATGGCTTTGGCGGCCGTCGCGCTGGTGGGGTGTTCGGGCGACGGCGAAAACGAATACGTCGAGCGTTCCGTTCACGAGCTCTACAACGAAGCCATGGATGCCCTCGAAGGCAGCAAATCGGGGCAGGCCGCGATCCTCTTCGACGAGGTCGAGCGCCAGCATCCGTATTCCGCGTGGGCGACCAAGGCGCAACTGATGGCGGCCTACAGCCACTATGTGGGCAATAAATATGACGACGCTATCGTCGCCATCGACCGCTTCATCCAACTGCACCCTTCGAACCGCGACACGCCCTATGCGTATTACCTGAAGGGGCTTTCCTATTACGAGCAGATCTCGGATGTCGCCCGCGACCAGAACATGACGCAACAAGCACTCGCTACGTTCGACGAACTGATCCGTCGCTATCCCGCAAGTGAATTCGCGCGCGACGCCAAGATCAAGCTGGACCTGATCAACGACCATCTCGCCGGCAAGGATATGGAGATCGGCCGCTTCTACCTGGACCAAGGGCATTACCACGCCGCCATCAACCGGTTCATCACTGTCGTTCAGCGCTATCAGACGACGAGCCACGTGCCGGAAGCCTTGCATCGGCTCGTGGAGGTCAATCTCGCGCTCGGCGCCGAGACGGAGGCGCGCAAGTGGGCCGCCTTTCTTAGCCACAACTTTCGCGGCGACGATTGGTACGTCGACAGTTACGGACTCATCGAGGGAAAGGGAGAGGCGCCCCCTCAAGAGCCCTGGTACCAGTTCTGGTAGGGGCGGTCGCGGATGCTCCGCACGCTCTCGATCCGGGACGTGGTCCTCGTTCGCTCGCTGCAGATCGAGTTCATGCCCCGACTTTGCGTGCTGAGCGGCGAGACCGGAGCCGGCAAATCCATTCTTCTCGACGCCCTGGGCCTCGCTGTCGGGTTGCGGGCCGATAGCGCCCTGGTCCGCCACGGCGCCGACCAGGCGACGGTCGTGGCCGAGTTCGAAGTTTCCGCGGACCATCCGGCGAGGCGTCTACTCGAAGCGAACGGATTGGACGCAGCCGAGCACGCGATCATGCTCCGCAGAGTTGTGGGCACGGACGGCCGATCGCGCGCGTTCGTAAACGACCAGCCGGTCAGCGTTGCCTTTCAGCGCACGCTCGGCGACTGCCTGATCGAGATCCACGGCCAGTTCGAAAGTCGCCAACTTCTCGATGCCGGAGCACA
>JASMAE010000205.1 GCA_030754475.1 Rhodospirillales bacterium | reverse complement strand
CAATATGGGGTCGGACCAGCGCTTCGACTACTCGGTGCTCGGCGACAACGTGAACCTCGCGTCCCGGCTCGAAGGCCAATGCAAGACGTATGTGGTCGACATCGTCATCGGCGAGAACACGTTCGCCCACGTCGACGGCCTGGCGACGCTCGAGCTCGACCTCATCAAGGTCAAGGGCAAGACAGAGGCGGTACGCATCTACACGCTTCTCGGCGACGAGACCATGAAGGCGGGCAATGCGTACCAGTCGCTCGGCGGTACGCATGTGGAGCTGTTGGAAGCCTATCGCGACCAGGATTGGGCGCAGGCGCGCGAGAAGATCGCGGCGTGCCGCCAGCTCATGGACGGCTTCGCGCTGGGCGGTCTTTACGATGTCTACGCCGAACGGATCGACGAATACGAGGCCAATCCGCCCGGTCCCGAGTGGGACGGCGTCTACGAAGCGACGAGCAAGTAGGTGCGCCTCGCCGAACGCGAACGCCCGTCGTCCGGTGCCCGAGGGGCGGCGGAAGCGGGATTGTACGGCGTTCGGGCTGCGCCATTGGAGTCTGCCGAGCGATGCGGCGCCTAGACGGGATGGTGGTCGGTCGCACTCGCTTACGGCGATCTGCCGGCCACGTGAATCTAGTCTATTCTTTAGAGATCGAGCGGAACGCGGTTCCGATCAACCGCGATTCTCTCTAGCGCACCGGAACGGATCACCATGGGCGAGACGCTGGCGGATACCGAAGCGGATCAAAACGAGCTTCTTCTCGCCCAGACCCAGGTCCGCGACCTCAAGGACCTCGTCGAGGCGCTGCGCAAGGAGCTCGAGAATACCGGGGCCGGCAACGCCAGGAGCGTGCAGCAGGCGGTGGCCGAGGCCAACGACCAGATGGTCCAATTGCGCGACACCGCGCGCGCGCTTCGCGACGAGCTCGAAGAGATGGGTTTCGCGAAGGACAAGGCGGTTCAGCACGCGGTCGCCGAGGCCAACGACGAGATTGTCCAGCTCAAGGCGACCGCCGGGGCGCTTCGCGACGAGCTCGAGGAGATGCGCTTCGCGAAGGATAAGGAGGTCCAGCAGGCGGTCGCCGCGGGAAACGACGAGATCGTTCAGCTTAAGGCGACGGCCGGGGCGCTTCGCGACGAGCTCGAGGACCTGCGTTTCGCGAAGGACGAGGCGGTCCAGCAAGCGGTCGCCGACGCAAACAATCAGATCGTCCAGCTCAAGGCGAGCGTATCGGCGTTGCGAGACGAGCTCGAAGCGAACATGATAGGCCACGAGCAAACGGTGCAAGATCTCGAGCGCGCCGCCCGCGACGAAAGCAATCAGCTTAAGGGTGCCATCGCGACGTTGCGCGACCAGCTGGAGGCCACCGCTTCCGTTCAAGCGAAAGCGTCGATAAGCAGGTCGAGAAAGCCGAGAGAGAAACGCCATGCCGAATGACGTCCAAGCGAAGACCACGGGAAACGGCGGCGCCGGTGCCACGAAGAAGGCGCGCCGAGACCGGACCGTCACCGATGCGATGAAACTGCGCCAGGCGCAGATGCTGCTGAGCGTCTCCAAGACCGTTGCGGCCTTCGAGACCCTGGACGAGGTGCTGGTGACGCTGGTGAGGTTCACGACCGAAGAGATCGGCTGCGACCGCGGCACGCTGTTCCTCAACGACGCCTCGACGGGCGAGCTGTATTCGCGGATCGCCCAGGGAAACATCCAGCGCGAGATCCGGGTCCTGAACACGAGCGGCATCGCCGGGCACGTGTTCCAGGCCGCCACCGGCGTCCTTATCCACGACGCCTATGCGGACCCGCGGTTCAATCCTACCGTCGACGAGCAGACGGGCTTCATCACCAAGAGCATCCTTTGCGCCCCGATCCGCACCGCCAGGGGCGAGATCATCGGCGTCGCCCAATGCCTGAACAAGAAGAGGGGGCGCTTCACCCTCGGCGATCTCGCGCTCCTGCAGGAAATGACCATGCAGGCGGCGGTCGCCCTGCAAAGCACCCAGTTCGTCGAACGCATGAAGAAGTCGCGCGAACAAGAGATGGCGTTCCTCGACGTGGTCTCCGACGTCACTTCCGAGATCGACCTGGGTGCGCTCTTGCAGAAGGTGATGAGTGAAGCGACGCGAATGCTCAAGTCCGAGCGCTCGACGCTGTTCATCAACGATGAAAAGACGAACGAGCTCTTCACCAAGGTGGGCGAGGGCTTGGGCGCGACCGAGATCCGCCTGCCCAACCACTTGGGGATCGCCGGCGCCGTATTCACCTCGGGCGAGACCGTGAACATCGCCCACGCGTATGCGGATCTTCGCTTCAACCCGGGATTCGACAAGCAGACCGGCTTTTTCACGCGCTCGATCCTGTGCGTCCCGGTGATCAACAAGAACGGCAAGACCATCGGCGTCACCCAGGTCCTGAACAAGCGCGGCGGGCCGTTCACCGACGAGGACGAATCGCGCCTGCGCGCCTTCACGGCGCAAGTCTCGATCGCGCTGGAGAACGCCAAGCTGTTCGACGACGTCCAGAATATGAAGAACTACAACGAGAGCATGCTGGAAAGCATGTCGAACGGCGTGATCACCCTCGACGAGGACGGCAAGATCGTCACCTGCAACTTGGCCGGTTTCCGAATCATGCGGGTCGAGCCGGAGGACGTCCTCGAGAAGAAGGCCGATGAGTTCTTCACCGACGCCAACGCCTGGGTGCTTGAGCGCATCCATCGGGTCGAGGAAACCCAGGTGGCGGACGTCTTGATGGATGCCGAGGTCATGTTCGCCGACGAGGCCATGTCGGTGAACCTGACAGTGCTGCCGCTGACCAACGCCGAGAACAAGAAGCTCGGCACCATGGTCATGATGGAAGACATCTCGAGCGAGAAGCGCATGAAGTCCACCATGTCGCGTTACATGGATCCGGGCCTTGCCGACCAGCTTCTCGGCGGGGGCGAGGACTTCCTCGGCGGCCGGAGCGCGACCGCGACGATCCTGTTCTCCGACGTCCGTGGCTTCACCACCCTGACCGAGGAGCTGGGCGCGCAGGGCACGGTTGCGCTTTTGAACGAGTACTTCACCATCATGGTGGATTGCATCGGCCGCGAAGGGGGGATGCTGGACAAGTTCATCGGCGACGCCATCATGGCGGCCTTCGGCATTCCCGTCTCCCACGATGACGACGAGGATCGCGGCGTGCGGGCCGCGGTCTCGATGATCACGGACCTGCGCGTGTGGAACGCCGAGCGCCTCAACGAGGGCAAGATGGGTATCGACATGGGGATCGGGCTCAACACCGACGAAGTCGTGTCCGGCAACATCGGCTCGCCCAAACGCATGGACTACACCATGATCGGCGACGGCGTGAACCTGGCCGCGCGGCTGGAAAGCGCCTGCAAGCAGTATTCGGCGCGCATTCTGATCAGCGAGAACACGTTCAAGAAGCTGCGCGGCACCTATCGGTCGCGCGAGGTGGACCAAGTGGTGGTCAAGGGAAAGACCGAGCCGGTGCGGGTCTTCGAGATCCTGGATTACCACACCGACGAGTCCTTCCCCAAGATCATGGAGGCGCTCAACCATTTCAAGAGCGCACTCGGGTACTATTACGACGGCAAGTGGGACAACGCCGTCCACGGCTTCAACGAGGTTTTGGCGTTGAACCCCGAGGACGTGCTGTCCAAGACCTACGTCGAGCGCTGCGGGCACCTGAAGGCGAACCCGCCCGACGATTGGAACGGCGTCTGGGTGATGACGTCGAAGTGACGCTCGGGTGCGTGGGTCGGTCGCCGCCGGCATCCGTGGCAGCGTAAGTTTGCCAGAATCCCTACCGCGCGGAAGCCTGGTGACCGGCGGAGCGGTCGGCATCGGGCTCGGCATCGCCGAGGCGCTGGCGATGCGGGGCGACGCGGTGATCATCGCGGATAAGGACGCCGAGACCGGCGCGCGGGCGGCCGACGCGATCGCCGCCCGCGGCTTGGATGCGCGTTTCATCCACCTGGACGTGACCGACGTCGCCGCCGCGGTCGACGCGATCCGCGAGGTCGATTCGCGCACTCCCCTTGGGGCCGTGGTCAACAACGCCGGCACCTTGATGTCGGCGCCGCTCGTGGACGTCAAAGCTGAGGATTACGACCGGCTGATGGGGGTGAACGTGCGCGCGCTTTTCTTCGTCATGCAGGCGGCGGCGCGCCTCATGGTGCCGCGTCGCACCGGGTGCATCGTCAACGTCTCGTCGACGGCGGGAATGCGACCCGCAACCATCCTGCCGCAGTCGGTCTACAGCGCCTCGAAAGCCGCCGTCGCCATGCTCACGCTTGCCGCCGCCCGCGAGCTGGCGCCGTTCGGCATCCGAGTCAACGGCGTCGCGCCGTCCACCATCGACACGCCGATGGTGCGCGCGATGGCGAGCGAAGACGCGCTCGGAAACCACGTCCGCACGATGGTTCCCATCGGCCGGCTGGGGACGCCTGGCGACGTGGCCGAAGCGGTGGCCTTCCTGACGTCTGCGCGGGCCTCCTACATCGTCGGCCACACCATCGTGGTGGACGGCGGCAAGCTGACCTGACGGGCGCCAAGGGCGCGGCGCGGGCCGTCAAGCTTGGGGGCGGCGCGACTTGGGCCGGCTCCTCAAGCCGTGCGGTGAAGGGGGACGGCGATCGGGCGTATTTCGCTCGTCAATCGTCGGCCCGCATGGCGTCGCGGTAGCGCTTCCAGTTCGCGACGTAGCGCGCCGCCGGGCCGGTGATGAACGCGAGGTCGCGTTCGGTGACTTCGCGAACGACGCGGCCGGGCGAGCCCATCACCACAGAGCGCGCCGGGATCTCTTCTCCCTCGGGGATCAGGGTGTTGGCGGCAATCAGGCAATTTTCCCCGATGATCGCCCCGTTGAGCACGATGCTGCCGATGCCGATCAGCGAACCGTCGCCGATGGTGCAGCCGTGCAGCATCACCATGTGGCCCACGGTCACGTCACGGCCGATGGTCAGCGGGAAGCCCGGGTCGGTGTGCAGGACCGAGCCGTCCTGGACGTTCGAGTTCTCACCCACCGTGATGGGTTCGTTGTCGCCCCGAATCACGGTGTGCCACCAAACGCTCGCGTTCCGCTTCAAGACGACATGGCCGATCAGCACGGCCGTAGGCGCGATCCAACACTCCTCGTCTTCGGTCGTGACGCGCGCGTCGCCGAGCGCAAATTTCATCGCGTTCACCGCCCTCTCGTAGCCGCCGACGCGCGCCGGACGGGTTTCTTCTCGGCGACCGTGGTGTTTTGCAAGACGCCGATCTTTTCCACCTCGATCCGCACCTTATCGCCGGGCTTGAGGAATCGGGGCGGCGTGAAATAGGCGCCGACGCCGCTCGGCGTTCCGGTGGCGATGACGTCGCCCGGCTCCAGCGTCCAGACCCGCGAGATATCCCAGATCAAGTCCTGGACCGAGAAGATGAGCTGGCCGGTGTCCGAGCTCTGGCGCAACTCGTCGTTGACCCAGGTGCGAATGGCGAGGCCGCGGGGGTTCGGAACCTCGTCCGCGGTCACGATCGCGGGTCCCATCACGCCGAAGGTATCGAAGGTCTTCCCCACCAGCCACTGGCTCGTGCGCCGTTGATAGTCACGCGCGCTCACGTCGTTGACGATGGTGTAACCGGCGACGTAGTCGAGCGCCTTCGATTTTGGCACGTGGCGGCCGCGCCGGCCGATGACGATCGTGAACTCGCCCTCGTAGTCCACTTTCTTGCTGACCGAAGGCATGACGATGCGATCGGCCGGGCCGATTACCGCGCTCGAAAACTTCGAAAACAGGACCGGCACGTCGGGAATGTCGAGGCCCGCTTCGATCGCGTGGTCACGGTAGTTGAGCCCGACACAGACGAACTTGGGCGGACGGGGAATGGGCGCGCTGAGGCGTACCCGGGCGCGATCGAACACGGCGCCCTGCAAGGCTCCTGGGACTCCTCCGCCGCTATCGGCAATCGCGCGCTCGACAAAGCGCAGCGCGCGGCGGGCGGCCGCCATGCCGCCCGACCCGGCCTCGAGCAAGCCCAGCATGTCGTCGATGGCCTCCATGCGGCTGGCCGTTCCGGTCCGCCTGCGCATGGCCTTGGCCGCGGCGTTCAGATCGACGACGCGTTCTTTCCTCCCCGTCGTCGGGACAAGAAGCGCTCCGACGCGCTCGCGTCCGGCGCTCTTGAATGTGACCAATCGCATGACGTCCTCCCGAGATCCGGTGTTTCGGCCGACGCCGGGGCGGGTCCCGGTGCGGCCCGTTTCGCCGGGCTTTATGCCTCGTGCGCGCGCATCTGGCAAAGGCCTCGTCGCGCATGCGAGCGATCAAGGCCCGCCGCGGGCGTCAATGCGCCCGCCACGCAGGCACGCGATGCGGGGCGAGCGGGGTGTAGCTGGTGCGAATCCACGTAAGTGGATAACGCTCAAGACCAGATCGTGGCCGGTCGATTTCGCCACCGGCGATCCGCTCTCGCGAACCGCGCCTATACGTCGGCGATATCCTTGCCGGCGATGAAGTCTTCGATCAACGCTTGGGCCGTGGTCGCGCCCGCGCTCGATCGTCGCTGGCGGGCGAGAAGGGCGAGGCCCGCGAGCGTCGCCGCGAGCGCGCGCAAATCCCGGGTCTCCTCGATTTCCGCTTCCGAAAGAAGCCCCAGGCTGTCTGCCGCCTCTCGTTCGTCCGCCACTCGCCCCATTTCGATCTTGCGGGTCGCGCTTGCAATGGCCGCGCCGGTGGCGTCGGCGATTTCGGTCAATTCCGAATCGCTGAACCGCCGGGCGATCACGGCAAGCGCCGCTCTCGTCTGTGCGTCCAGGGGCTTGGCGCGTGGAGCCGGAGACGGGTTGACGGCGGGTCGGCGCGCGCGCGATCGCGGGGCCGACGTTTTGAGCCACGCGCGCATGACCAAGGCGCCTGCGACGATGATCCCGAGGAATCCCAGCAGGAACGGGGCCGCGGCCGCGTGGTAACTGGTCGCGACGAGCGTCGCGACCAGCACGCCGGCGATCACCACCCCGAGGGCCACGCCGAAGAGAACGGCCTTCATCTTTCCCCACCCGGTTGCCCCGAGGCTGGAGACTAGACCATCATGCAGTTTCGTGGAATCGCACCGGCGTGCGGGTTGCTTCCGCTCAAACGGATAGTGCTTTCGGCAATGAATC
>JASMAE010000204.1 GCA_030754475.1 Rhodospirillales bacterium | reverse complement strand
TGAGCTCGTAGATCCCGCGCGGCGTGGCGATAAACTTGTTGGTGGTCACGCGGCTGACCGTACTCTCGTGCATTTCGATTGCCTGGGCGATGTCGCGAAGCACCAGCGGCCGAAGGTGCTCGACGCCCTTGTTGAAGAAGGCGCTCTGCTGGCAGACGATCTCGCTGGCCACCTTGAGGATGGTCGTCGCCCTTTGGTGTAGCGACTTGACCAACCAGCTCGCCGACTGGAAACACTGGGCGATGTAGTGCCGCTCCTCCTTGTTGCGCGCGCCACGGTTGACACGCACGTGATAGTGATTGTCGATCAGCACGCGCGGCTGTGTTTCTTGATTGAGCTCGACGATCCAGCCGCCGCCGGGCGCGGCGCGCATCAGGATGTCGGGCGTGACCGGCTGGGCCACGGCGTGGTCGAATGCCACGGCGGGTTTGGGATCCAGAGTGCGAATCTCGGTCACCATCTCGGTGAGCGTCTCGGCGTCGCAACCCGTGGCTTCCTGCAAGGCCCGGATGTCCCGCTTGGCCACCAGATCGAGATTGGCGAGGATCGCCTGCATGGCGGAATCGAGGCGGTCGCGGTCGCGCAATTGCGCCGAAAGGCACTCGGCGAGATTGCGCGCGAAGACCCCGGGGGGATCGAACTCCTGAAGCCTGGCAAGCGTCCGTTCCACGCGCCCCACTTCACACTCGAGGAGCCGCGCGAGCACGTCGAGATCGCCGATCACGTAGCCGGCCTCGCCGAGCATGTCGATCAGATGCAGCCCGATCAGTCTGTCGACCGGGTCGTCGAGCTCCACGTGAAGCTGGTTCAGGAGGTGGTCGCGCAGCGAATCCGCGCCCGAGACCATCTGTTCGAGGTTGCTTTCGCCGCCGTCGAACGAACCGCCGCGGCGGCCCCATTCCTCGAACGCGCCGGCACGCTCGAAATCGTCCGCGCCGACGGCGGAACCGTCGACGCCGTCGCCGTTCCAAAGGTTGTCGAAGTCCATGTCCAGCCCCTCGTCGGCGCCGCCAGCCGCGTCAGCGATATCGGACACGGGCGCTTCGTCGTCGCCACGGTCGTCGTCGCGCTCGAGCAGCGGATTGCGCTCCAGCTCTTCTTCGACGTAGGCGAGCAACTCGACGCTGGAGAGTTGCAGCAGCTTGATCGCCTGCTGCAGCTGCGGCGTCAGCACCAGCGATGCGCTTTGTCGCAGCTCGAGGTTGGGAGAGATCGCCATGTGCGCTCGGCACCGGCCTCAAAGCCGGAATTGGTCGCCCAGGTACACGCGTCGGACGTCCTCGTTGCCGACGATATCCGACGGCGAACCTTCCATGAGCACCATTCCGTCGTGAATGATGTACGCGCGGTCGATGATGTCGAGGGTCTCGCGGACGTTGTGATCGGTAATCAGCACGCCGATGCCGCGGTCCTTGAGATGCATCACCAGATCGCGCAGATCGCCGACGGCGATGGGATCGATGCCGGCGAAGGGCTCGTCGAGAAGCACGAAGTGGGGCCCCGACGCCAGGGACCGAGCAATCTCGACGCGCCGGCGCTCGCCACCGGAAAGCGACAGCGCAGGGGTGCGGCGCAAATGGCTGATCGAGAACTCCGCCAGAAGGGCCTCGAGGACGCCCTCGCGGTTCTCGCGTGACGTCTCGGTGACCTCGATGACGCTGCGGATGTTGCCCTCGACCGTGAGCCCACGAAAGATCGACGCCTCTTGCGGCAGGTAGCCGATTCCCAGCCGGGCGCGGCGGTACATGGGAAGATCCGTAATGTCGTGGCCGTCGAGGATGACGTTGCCGTAATCGGGGGCCAAGAGCCCGGTGATGATGTAGAAGCACGTCGTCTTGCCCGCGCCGTTGGGACCGAGAAGGCCGACGATTTCGCCTCGTTGGATGGAGAGGGTGACGCCGCGGACGACCGGACGCTTCTTGAAGCGCTTGCCCAGGTTGCTGGCGACGAGGCCCTGGTTGCTGGCGACCAGTTTCGGACCTGCGTCGCCGCCAGGGGCGTCGTTTCGGCTTGCGGGTGTTTGCGGTTCAACCATTACGATGCCCCGACTCTATGGTCGAGGAGCTTACTTTTTCCTTACTTGGTCGGGAACGATCAGGCCGCGCACGCGGCCTTCGCCCTTCCCGGCGCCCTCGCATCCCTTGAGCGTGCTCGCCCCCGATCCGAGGTCGATTTCCGCGACGCACCCATTGAGCTGGTTCTCGCCGCGCGTAATCTTGACCGATCCGGTCAGCGTCGCGATTCCGCTCTCGACATTGTAGATGGCACGGTCGGCGGTGACGGTGTCGTCCTCGAGCACCACGTACACGTTGTCGAACGCCTCCACCTTATAGACCCGCGTCTTCCCTTCAAAGGGACGGAAATGTGCGCTCAGTACATCGGCCCGCAACCGCCGCTCGCCCCTGATCGCGTATGCGTTGCCGCGGGCCACCGCCATCCGCTTCTTCTCCCAGTACTCGATCTGACGGTCGGCGATGATCTCGTCCTCGGCGGTCACCAGCCGCACCTTGGGGCCGCTCAGCACCAAGACGCCGTTCTCCACGTCAAAGACGCCGTTATCGCCGTACGCCGTCTCCTCGGGCGCGACGATGCGGACGTTCCCTTCGGCGTCCAGGCGCCACACCTCGGTTCCGCCGTCCGGTTTATTGCGATAATACGCGCGAAGGAGGTCCGCGTGCACCGAGACGTCGCCGCGCACGGCGACGGCGTCACCCCGAGCGGTAAAGACCTGTTGGTCTTGCAGCCACTCGATCCCGTCGGCCGCGTCGACCTCGATCGGCGCGTCCGAATCGCCACCCCCGAACCCGAGGCCCTGCGCGAGCGCCGGCGCGCAAATACAGAATGCGCAGCACGCCGCGATTCGCGCCCAGGCGCGAGACGAGGCATGGGCGCGCCGTGGGCGTGGTCGGGCACGCGTCAAGAACTCGGCTTTCCGATACCGGGGAAAAAGACCAGTTTCGCCTTGCCGGAAAACGTGATGACCTTGCCGCTGTCGACGAAGTGAAATCCCTCCGCCTTCAGCTCGCCGAAAGGTCCGTGACCCTCGACGGGTTCGTCGCCTACCGCGACGCTCTGCGAGAGATCGATGTCGGCGCTGCTCGTGCGGATTTCGTAACCGGAATCGTGGAACAGGTTGACCGCGCCGGTCAGCTTCAGGGTCTTCGTTTCTCGGGTGTAGACCCCGGTCTCGGCCGTGAGCACGAGCCACGTACCATCCTGCAACGTGATGTCCGCCTTCGGCATCTCAAGTTCGACGACGTCGCCCTTGCCCACCTGGCTCTTGGCCATGTCGGCGGAAATCGAGTACGCCCGGTCCCGATCGTCGATCCCGAGGTAGCGTGCGTTCATCATGCTCGGGTTCTCGGCCTCGCGCGCCTTGAGGGCGGTAAACCCGATGCGGAACCGCTCATCGTTGATCTTGAAGTGCGGCCACGCCACCACCAGGGTAATCA
>JASMAE010000203.1 GCA_030754475.1 Rhodospirillales bacterium | reverse complement strand
TGAGCCCCTTGGCGGTGGTCAGGATGTCGGGGACCACGTTCCAGTGGTCCATGGCGAACCATTTTCCCGTGCGGCCCCAGCCCGACATCACTTCGTCGGCGATCAAGAGGATCCCGTACTTGTCGCAAAGCGCCCTCAGCTTCGGCATGTAGTCGTCGGGCGGGACGTACAGTCCCGCCGTCGGCCCGGTGATCGTCTCGACGATGATCGCGGCGATAAAATCGGGGTTCTCGAACTCGATTATCTCTTCGAGCGAGCTCACGCACTCGCGCTTGCAGCTCTCGGGCTCCTGGCCGAATGAACAGCGATAGCAATAGGGCGGATAGCAGTGAACGACGCCCACCATGCCGGGCTCGTTGTAGGCGCGGCGCCATTCGCCGGTCAGGCTGATTGGTCCGCTCGTCGCCCCGTGGTACGAGCGGTGACGGGCGATGATCTTGGGCCGGCCGGTGACCATCTTGGCGATCTTGACCGCGTAGTCGACGGATTCCGCGCCGCTCGAGGTGAAGTATGTCTTGCACAGATCGCCCGGCGTGACCTCGGCGATCATGCGCGCGAGCTGGCCGCGCACGTCGGTCGCGAAGCTGGGCGCGGCGTAGCAGAGCTTATCCGCCTGATCCTGGATCGCCTTGACGATCTTGGGGTGCTGGTGGCCCGCGTTGACGCACACGAGCTGGCTCGCGAAGTCGATGTAGCGCTTGCCGTCCGCGTCCCAGAAATAGACCCCCTCCGCGCGCGTCACCGGAGTTGGGTTGAGCCCGCCCTGCTTCGACCAGGGAAAGAGGACGTGCTTTTGGTTTTCGGCCGAAATATCGTTCGTGCTCATGATCGATCGCCTTCCTTCATGCGGGTGTCGCGGCCGATCGAAACTTGCGGACCGGAAACTCGGCGGCCCCCGCCGTCAAACCAAGAAACGTCGCGGAATATCAATCTCTTCCGAGATATCGGACTCTTCCAAGATTTCGGACTCGCGTGCTTACAGTATGGCCCGTGACCGGTCAAGCGCGCCTCGCGGGCGCCCGACCCTCGCGGCGAGCGGGCTCCTCGGCGCCCAGCGACAGCTCGGTGTCGCGTCGGTCCCTGTCCGGCGGTATCGTGCCTGCGTTGACCAGGTTGGAACGCGCTCGTTATGATTGTCGTGCCGCGAAGTGATCGCCGGGGCGCCTTCGCGCCTGCGTCCCAATTACCGACCCCCGATCGAAGGGCTCCAAAACCCATGTCGCCACCCCTTTTCGAGCCACTCGCGCTCCGCGATCTGACGCTTCCCAACCGCATTGTCGTCGCGCCCATGTGCCAATACTCGGCGGACGACGACGGCAGCGCCAACGACTGGCATCTCGTCCATTACGGCAGCCTTGCGGTCGGCGGTTTCGGCCACATGATTTTCGAGGCGACGGCGGTCGAGGCCCGCGGACGCATCACCCACGCCTGCCTTGGGCTCTATTCGGATGCCAACGAGCGCGCGCTGGAACGCGTCGTGCGCTTCCGCAAGACCCACGGCAACACCTCGATCAGTCTTCAGCTCGCGCACGCAGGTGCCAAGGCCTCGCACCGTATCAAATGGGACGGCGGCCAACCGCTGGGCGCGGACGAGCGCCCCTGGGCTGCGATCGCGCCGTCGGCCGTGGTGACGGCGCCGGATACGCCCGATCCCGAAGCGCTGGACCGCGACGGTATGCGGGCGGTCGTCGAAAGTTTCGTTATGACGACGCGGCGCGCCGACCGCCTTGGGCTCGACATGCTGGAGCTGCACGGCGCCCACGGTTACCTCTTGCACGAATTCCTCTCGCCGCTCACGAACCTGCGCGACGACGAGTACGGCGGCAGCCGCGAAAACCGCATGCGCTTTTCGCTCGAGGTGTTCGCCGCGGTCCGCGCCGCCTGGCCCGCCGACAAGCCGCTCGGCATCCGGATCTCGGCGAGCGACCACGCGGACGGCGGTTGGACGCTCGCCGATTCGACCGTCTTAGCCCACGAGCTTAAAGCGCTCGGTTGCGATTTCATCGACGTGTCCTCGGGCGGACTCACGCCCGCCCAAAAGATCACGCTGGGACCTGGCTACCAAGTGCCGCTGTCGTCGCATATCCGCAACAAGGTCGGGATCCCCACCATGGCGGTCGGCATGATCGTCACGCCCGAGCTTGCGAACCGGGTCGTCGCCGAGGGCCACGCCGACATGGTCGAGCTCGCCCGCGGTATCCTGCTTGATCCGAGATGGGCGTGGCACGCGGCCGAGGCGCTCGGCGCGAGCGCCGCCTATCCTCTCCAGCACGCCCGTTGCCGGCCCGATCTGTGGCCCGAAGCGTTCCCCGAGCGCGACTTCGGCGAACGCGTGCGTAATGTTTGAGGGGTTCGAGCGCCTCGGCGCGGATGCCGGCGCGGCGACAATCAATACGGCCACTTCATGGCGGAAGAGGCGCCCGAGCTGGTGAGCGAGGCCTTGATCGCCTTCCTCGACGTGGATGCCGGCGGCCCTTGAACCGCGCCCTCGGCGACCGGGCGTGGCGGCACTTCGTCCGCTGGTGCCGGGCGCGGGGCTTGCGGCCGCTGCCGGCGCATCCCTGGACGGTCGCGGCTTACGCGCGCTGGTGCGAGCCCCGCAACCGGTTCCCGGTCATCGTCAAGCGGCTTAAATCCATCGCCCGCGTTCACGTCCTCGACGGCCGGTCGCCGCCCGAACGGCATCCGACGGTGACCCGGACGCTTCGCATGATCGAGACGCGAACGCGGCTCAAGGGAAGCCGCGCGGCTCTGTTTCGGGCCGAGGACTTCGTCGCTGAGGATCAAGCGCCGTTGCCCGCCCGCCCGCGCCAGCAGCCGAGCGACGAAAGCCCGGCGCCGCGCGCACGATTCATGCGCGTCCGGCCCAGGCTGGTCCGACGGCGCGACCCGCGCCCGATCCACCGCCCATAAAGCGGATCGCGAATGACCGTGACCACGTTGCGGTCGCAATCAATCGCGCCAATGAGCTCGATTTCATTGATGCAGGCCGGATTCACGTGGTCGGCAGATCGCCACAGGCGATCGCGACCGACCACGATCTGGTCTAGCGGAGCGTGACCTCGCGCTTCACCGCAAGTTCGCCCGCTTCGCCGGCGCCCTTGCCGCGCAGGCGAATCTCGCCCCGATACACGCCCTTCGGCCAGGCCGGTCCGGGCCGTGTGAGGTCGATGTGGACGAATTGGCGCGCCGAATCCTTTTTCAGCTTCGCGGTCTTCCGCACGACCGTCTTTCCGTCGGGGCCGTCGATTCGGAAGATCAGTTCGTCGCCTTGCCGCGGCCCGAAGATGTCCGCCCAGAGAACGAGAACCGGCGCCAGCGCCGACAGCGTCTCCGCCCGGTAGCGGCCCTTGCGGACCCCGTCCCCGGTCGTGCTCGTGCCTGCGAATCCGGCGATGTAGAGCTTCGCCGGCTGGTAGGGAAGCATGGCCAACACGTCAGCCCGCCAAAGCGAGGCCGATCCGAGCCCGCATTTCGCGTTCCGCCCGACGCCGACGAAGGGGTCGATGACCTTGCGGTCCTTCATCACCTGGAGGTGGACGTGGGGGAATTCGGTCCGACCGGAAAGTCCCACCAGCCCGAGCGCCTGTCCGGTCTCGATGCGATCGCCTTTCTTGACCGCGATCGAACCCCGCATCATGTGGCAGTACTGCATGAACCATCCGTCGGGGCCTCCGACTCCGACTCCGTTTCCGCATTCCTTGCCCTTGACGAGCTCGGGATCGGCCTCGCGGATCGAGATGTCCGCCATCCCGTCGCGGACGCCGACCACGATCCCGGGGGCCGCGGCCAGGACCGATACGCCGCGGTCCATCGTGGCCACATCCGCGATCGCGAAGTCGACCCCCTTATGGGTGTCGTACGAGAGCCCGCCGCAGGCATAATCGCTGGCGCCCGCGTTTGGGTCGACGTCCACGTAATTGGCGATCCAGCAGGTCTCGCCGGGAACGCAATCCAGCGGAAGGGCGAGCACCACGTGGGCCGCGGCGCCTTGCGCGTGGGCGCCGGGCGCCGGGGCGAGCCATAGAAGGGCGAGGGCGAGGGCGATTCGTTTCATCATCGCCCCACCATAGCAACGCGCGGCGCGCGTGAGAACGCCGTGTCGCCAAATCGTGCGAGGATGCTAAAACGGCGTGGTCATGACCGAACTTTTCCGCCTGACCGCCCGCGAGATGGTGGCGGTGCTGAGACGCGGTGAAGCGAGCCCGCTTGAGGCCGTCGACGCGGCGCTGGCGCGCATCGAGGCCGTCGACGGCGCCGTCAACGCGTTGCCGACGCTGTGCGCCGAGCGCGCGCGGGCGCAAGCGCAAGGGCTCGCCGTGGAGGGCGAGCTGTCCGCACGCGGCGTCTACCTCATCCCCTCGTCGCGTGCGCAGAAAACAACTGTATCCGGCGTCGGCGACCAAGCTTCGGAAGTCTTCGATGAC
>JASMAE010000202.1 GCA_030754475.1 Rhodospirillales bacterium | reverse complement strand
GGCTCGCAGCTCGACGTGCTGGCGCGCAGGGCGCTTTGGCAGGCAGGGCTCGACTACGACCACGGCACGGGCCACGGCGTCGGAACCTATCTCGGCGTCCACGAGGGTCCGCAGCGAATTTCCAAGGTCGGCAGCAAGATCGCGCTCGAAGCCGGCATGATCGTTTCCAACGAGCCCGGCTATTACAAGATCGGACACTTCGGCATCCGCGTCGAGAACCTTGTCGCGGTCGTGCCCGCCCCGGCGCCCGTGGGTGCCGAGCGCGAGATGCTCGCCTTCGAGACCTTGACCCAAGCCCCCATCGACCTCGCGCTCGTAGACGCGGATCGGCTGAGCCGCGACGAGCGCGACTGGTTGAACGCCTACCACGCGCGTGTGCGCGAAAGTTTGGGCGCGATTGTCGACGGCCGCACGGCGGCGTGGCTCGAGGACGCTACCCGCTCGATCGGCTGAACAGGGGAATCGCGACCGCCGGGGCCGAGACGGCGCCATTAACCACTCGGCAAGCATTTTCGCGCTATTGGAGGCGACGCGAAAGACCCCGCATGAGCGCCTTCCAACCCCGATCCCCGACCATTCCCGCCACCGCCGCGGGCCGCGCGGCGCTTCCCGATCCCAAATGGGCTCGGAATGCTGCCCGGCGGTTCCATCGGCTCGTCAAGCTCGACGCGGACGCCGCGGGGCTCGCCGGACGCGGTGGCGTCTACGTCGCCTGGCACGCGGGCGTCCAGCCCCGGTGGGTTTCGTCGGGCGCGCGCGCAATCTGGCCAGCGCGCTGCGCGATCTCTTCCACAACGCAGACGTCATGGTCTTTGAGGCCCGCGGCGGGGTCTTCGTGAGCTGGTCCTTCGTCAGCGAAGAGTTCCAGGACGGCGTGGTTTTGTACCTCACCGAAACCCTCGATCCCCTGGTCGCGAACCTCAGCGTGCGCCGCAAGGGAATTACTCCGGTGCCGGTCCAGCCCCCCCCGTCCTCGACCCCACGGCGGCCCCGTGAATAGGCGCGCGCCCCGGCGGCGGGCGAAGCTCGAGGCGGCTTCGCCATCGGTCGCCGGAAGCGACATGCCCACCGAAGGGGCGGGCCGGCCGTTGTTCGAGGCCGCGCTTTCGCATTACCGCGCGGGCCGCTTGGGAGATTCGGAGGCACGCTGTATCAGGATCCTCGAGGTGACGCCCCTGCACGCCGGCGCGCTGGATCTCCTCGGCATCGTCTGCGCGCTGACGGACCGGGTTCCGATCGCGGCCGAGCTCATCTCCCGCGCGGTGGCGCTCAGCCCCGGCGATCCCGGATTCCACAACAATCTCGGCAACGTCCTCACCTCGCTCGACCGCCTCGACGAAGCGATCGCGTCGTTCGGCCGATCGCTCGCGTTGCGCGCCGACGACGCCGAGACCCACAACAACCTCGGAACCGTTCTCCGCCAGGCGGGCCGCACCGACGAGGCCAGGCACGCCTACGAACGCGCCCTCGCCCTCGATCCGGGTCGCGCCGAAGCCCACAGCAATTATGGAAACCTGCTCGCCGACCTCGGCCGCCTCACCGACGCCGCCAGCAGCCACCAACGCGCACTCTCGATCAGGCCGGATTACGCCGTCGCCCACAACAACCTCGGTTACGCGTGGAAGCGGTTGGGCCGCTACGAAGACGCCGCCGCCAGTTTCGAGCGCGCGATCGCGCTTCAACCCAGTTACGCGGACGCCGTCAACAACCTCGCCGAGACGCTCAAGGAGCGGGGCGACGCGGCTCTCGCGCTCGCGCATTACCGCCGTGCCCTTGCGCTTGAGCCTGCGCGCGCGGGCGTGCGCTCCAACATGCTTTTGGCCCTCAACGGGATTGCCGAGGTGGACGCCGAGACCCTGTTCGCCGAACACTGTCGTTGGGACGCGATGCACGGCCAAGGGAAGCCCACGCCGCCCGTGCGGCCCACGCGCCCCGAAGGCCCGCTACGCATCGGGTACGTGTCATCGGACTTCCGCCGCCACTCGGTCGCCTATTTCATCGAACCGTTGCTCGAGGCCCACGATCGCACCCGATTCTTCGTCGTCTGCTACTCGGGGGTGCGGACCGAGGACGACGTGACCCGCCGGCTTCGGGCGCACGCCGATTTGTGGCGTCCAATTGCCGGTCTCGGGGATGCCGAAGTCATCGAGCGCGTTCGCGCCGACGGTGTCGACATCCTGGTCGATCTTGCCGGGCACACCATGGGGAACCGGCTCGGCGTCTTCGCGGGCCGGGCCGCACCCGTCCAAATCACCTATCTCGGTTACCCCAACACCAGCGGGCTTAAGGCGATTGATTGGCGGATTACCGATCCGATCGCGGATGCGCCGGGGGCCGACGTCTTCTACACGGAACGCCTGATGCGCCTCGATCGCGGCTTTCTCTGCTATCGCCCGCCGTCGGACGCGCCGGCTCCGGCGCCACCGCCCGGGCCGGATCGTCCGGTCACGTTCGTCTCGTGCAACAACCTCGCCAAGATGGGACAGCAGACAATCCAGACGTGGGCGCGGCTCCTAAAAGCGCTTCCCGATTCTCGCCTTTTGCTCAAGGCGAAGGCGCTGGGGTGCGCGGGCACGTGCGAGCGCGTGGCCGAGAAGTTCGTCCGCGAGGGCGTCGCCCGCGACCGGCTGGAGATGACCGGCTGGACGGAAGCGGGCGCCCACCTCGGGATCTGACGTGGCCCTCGACACATGGCCCTACAACGGCACCACGACCACGTTCGAGGCGCTGTGGATGGGCGTCCCCGTGGTGACGTTCGCGGGCGAGCGCCACGCGGGCCGCGTGGGCGCCAGCATTCTCACCCGGGTCGGCCTTGGCGACCTCGTCGCGGACTCGCCCGGCGCGTACGTGGAGGCCGCGCTCGCGCTGGCGCATGATCGGGGCCGCCGCGCCGGGCTGCGGTCCGCGTTGCGCCCGATGATGACCGGCGCCGGCCTCACCGACGGCCGCGCCTTCACCGAGCGCTTGGAGGCCGCCATGCTCGCGCTCTGGCAAGAGCGTACCGAGCGGATCGCGGTCGATCAGAACCAACATGCGGCTGCAGTCGAGCGCGTGAATCCGCTCGAAATCCACAATATCGACCAGATTCACGTGGTCGGCGGATCGCCGGTGGCGAAACCGAGCGACCACGATCGGGTCTAACGGCCTGAGCCGCGGGAGAAGCATCGCGACCCTACCTCTCGGGCCGGCATCCGGGTTATGGTTCGCCGATGGTCGCATTCTTCGCCAATCTTCCCATTTTGCTCGCCACCTTCGCCTTCGTGCTTGGCAGGTGAGCGTCGATGGTGCGGCTCACGCGCATCTACACGCGGGGCGGCGACGCGGGACAAACTTCGCTCGGCGGCGGCCGCCGGGTGGCCAAGCATGATCTTCGGGTGGAGGCGTTCGGGACCGTCGACGAGGCGAACGCCGCGATCGGTCTCGCACGCCTCGTGATCGAGGGCGAGGCGGACGAGATGCTGGCCCGCATCCAGAACGACCTCTTCGATTTGGGCGCCGATCTCTGTACGCCCGAAGGGGAGGGCCGCGCGGACCGGGCGCTCCGCGTCAGCCAAGCGCAGGTTCGGCGTCTGGAGGCCGAGATCGACGGCCTCAACGCAGCGCTCGCACCGCTCGAATCCTTCGTCCTTCCCGGCGGCACCGAAGCGGAGGCGCGCCTCCATGTCGCGCGCACCGTGGTGCGCCGGGCCGAACGCCTGATCGCGGCTCTTGGCGAACGCGAAGGCGTGAACGCTGACGCGCTTGGCTACGCCAACCGGCTTTCGGACCACTTGTTCGTGCTGGCGCGCGCGCTCAATGAAGATGGTCGGCTGGACGTGCTCTGGACCCCGGGCGCCAACCGTTAGGGCAAGGGCTCAGCGGTTTGCAAGCCTGCCTGCGGCCCTGCGGCGGACCCGTTTGCGACGAGCCCAATCCCCGCCCGCGCCGAGTGCGGCCGACGCCCGGCTAAAACATTCCTCGCGTGATCGGGACTGTGCCGCAATTCTTGAAGGTCTGCTCCTCGCACGCGAAATACTTCGTCCAATAAGGCGAGCAGCTCAAGACTTCATCGACCCAGTATGTACTCGTCTCGTCCCCGTTGTCCTTGCTGCAAAGCGCTACGATCCGGTCAGGCCTGAAACTGCCACCGGTTTGACGCGGGACGCTCTTTCTCGTGAGCGTGATTCTCAATTCCACGAGGTCATGCCCTCTATTGTTGGGCAGTACTTCCTCCAAAGGGTTAAGTTCCGGTTGATCACACCCGCTCAACAAGAGAACGGCGACAGCAACAGGTGCGATGGCCGTGGCCACCAATGGCCGAAATATCATTTGGATTGCCTCCGTTCGTGAATGCATGCGCCCCACGGGCGTTCATCCTAAAGAAATTGGATTTACCCTGTTAAGCCGGCCGAGAGGGCCAACATGGGTCGCGACGATTCTCCCCGTTTCAACTTCCCGACGGCGGCCCGCGGCGAAAATTCGAAGTACCTTCGGCGAACGAGCGCTCCTCGTCCATTCCCCACCATCGGCGCGTTCTCGCCGACGATGGATGGCGGTCGAAGGAGCCGCAAATGGCGTCCGTATCAGCCGCGATCACGCCGAACTTCGATCCGCCGGGTTCGGCACAGGTTGCGTACCATAGAATTCCGGCCAACGCCATTTCCGACTCTTTACCACGCGCAGCGCATTCCTCGGTCCTGGCCATGGACCTACCGACGTCTCTCCACGCAGTTTGTCGCCCGCGTCACGGTACATCCGCCACTTAGTCGCTGCATCTTCCGTGGCCCCAATGGCCCCGTCGATTCCTTTTGATTTTGATGCGAGCGTGAGCCGGGACGCGTTCCCTACTCCGGCAGTCCCAGGCGCTTCAAGACGACCGCCCTCCGCTCGACCAAAGAGGTGTCCTTGTCGAGCGTGCTGGTCCGAAGACGCGAGATCGTAATTTGCGGGTCTTCTGCGCGCAGCAGCGCGATCTGTTCCCGCGCTTCGTCCTCGCGCCCGAGCGCCGCGTAGGAAAGGGCGATTCCGACCCTGCAGTGGCAGATGGAATCGGCTCCGTCCGATCTCTTCAAGAGACGGAGCAGCACCGCCGCCGATTGCTCGTACTCCCCGACGCCATAGTGGGCGTCTGCGAGGATGCCGACGAACCAGTCGGGATAGTAAGGGCTGAGCCGCATGGCGGTGCGGATCATCGCGAGCGCGTCGGCCGCCCGGCCCGTGTTGACGAGGGTCAACGCCAGAAGCGCCGCATTGGTCGCGTGGTTGGGATTTAGTTAGAGCGCCTTCTCGCTCGCGGCGATCGCGTCTGCGAACTCGCGCCGATAGAGGTGGATCGCGCCGCGGAGGGCGTAGACGTCAGGGATGTCCGGATCCAGCGCCATCGCCTTGTTCGCGAAGAAGACGGCCCGGGTCAGCGAGCGTTCGGGCGAATCCGTCCACGCATAACTGGCGTCCGCCCAATGGGTCCACGCCAACAGGGTGTAACCGAGGCCGAAATTGGGGTCCGCGTCCACCGCGCGCTCCAACTCGGCCCGGGCCAACAGGTTGTCGTGCTTGTTGAAGCGATAGAACTTCTCCACCCCCTTCATCAGCAGGTTGCCGGCCTCGGGATTGGAAGTGTGGGCGCTCCACACCCGGGCCTGCTCGCCGTCGGTCAGCTCCACCTGGAGCGCGGTCACGATCTTGCGCGTGATGTCGTCGTGGAGCGCGAACAAATCCCCGTACGCGCGGTCGTATTGTTCGCTCCATATATGGTTGCCCGCGAGAGCGTCGATAAGCTGCGCCGTGACCCGCACCCGGTCGTCGGCGATGCGGATGCTGCCCTCCAGGACGTAGTGGACGCCTAAGTTTTCGGCCACTTCCTGCACCTTTACAGGCTTTCCCTTGTAGGTGAAGGTGGAGTTTCGGGCGATGACGAACATGGACGGCACCCGCGACAGCGTCGAGATGATGTTCTCGGTGAGACCGTCGGCGAAATGCTCCTGCTCGGGATCACCGCTCAGATTGTCGAAAGGCAGGACGGCGACCGACGGCTTGTCGGGAAGCGGGAACGCCATCCGCTCTTCCGACGCTGCCTCGAAGGCGCGCTCCAACGGACGCAGCCAAAGGGCTCCGCTCACCACGACCACGGCGAGCACGAGCGTCGCCACAGCCGCCGCCCACCGCCGGTCCAGACGCCGCGCGGACGCCGGCGTCCCTTCCGAAGCTGGCGCTTGGGCGGCCCCGGCGAAGCGCAGGCGGTAGACGCGAACCGGCTCGGCGACGTTCTTGACTGTCTGTTCGCCCAGATCCTCGTATTCGAGCCCGAGCCGTGCCTGCGTCTGGTCGCGAACCGCGCCGGTGACGCAGATGCCGCCGGGCTCGGCCAGGGCCTCGACACGGGCGGCGATGTTGACCCCGTCGCCGTAAATGTCCTCGGCGTCGGCCATGATGTCGCAGAGGTTGATGCCGATTCGGAACTCCATGCGCCGGCCCGCGGGCACGCCTTCGTTGCGCCGCGCGATCTCGGTCTGCATGGCGAGCGCGGCCCGGACCGCATCGCCGACGGACGCGAACTCCGCAAGAAATCCGTCGCCGGTGTGCTTGACGATGCGTCCCCGGTTTTCCTCGATGGTGGGATCGATCACCTGCTCGCGGTTCGACCACCAGGCGGCCATGGTGGCGTCCTCGTCGGCCCCCATGAGGCGCGTATACCCGGCAACGTCGGCGGCCAGTACGGCGGCGAGCTTGCGCTCGACGGTCGTCGCTTTCAAAAGCGCCCTCCGGAAGGTGAATTTCGCCACTCGGACTCTGGATTGATGGGCCGGCGAAGTCAATCGAGGTCGCTACGCCGCGAGCGCCGGCGCCGCGCCGA
>JASMAE010000201.1 GCA_030754475.1 Rhodospirillales bacterium | reverse complement strand
CTTTCGAGGGGACAAAATGCGCCAAACTCTCTTAACAAATCTGGACCACTTTTAGGGGGTCACTCCAGTCATTTTCGGATGGTATAACGCACCCGTTGGAAACTATTCCACCGTCACGCTTTTCGCGAGGTTGCGCGGCTGATCGACGTCGGTGCCCCGGAGCACCGCCGTGTGATAGGCCAAAAGCTGGACCGGAATCGCATAAAGGATGGGCGTAACGAACGGATCGACGGCGGGCAGCGCCACCGTCGCCGCCGCGATGTCGGCCAACCTGTCCGCGCCTTCGCGGTCCGAGAAGACGATCACGCGGCCGCCGCGGGCGGCCACCTCTTGGATGTTGGACGCGGTCTTCTCGAACAGCGGGTCCGAGGGCGCGATCACGATCACCGGCACGCTCTCGTCGATCAGGGCGATGGGGCCGTGCTTCATCTCGCCGGCGGCGTAGCCTTCGGCGTGGATATACGAGATCTCCTTCAGCTTCAGCGCGCCTTCGAGCGCGATGGCGTACGACGTCCCGCGCCCCAGATAGAGCACGTCGCGGGCCTGGGCGACCTCGTTGGCGAGCTCGCGGATTCTCTCGTCGTGGTTGAGCACGTCGGCCGCGCGCGCAGGAACCTCGACCAGCGCCGCGGCGAGCTCGGCTTCGCGCTCGGCGTAGATGGCGCCGCGGGCGCGCGCCGCGACGATGGTGAGGCAGGCGAGAACCGTGAGCTGGGTGGTGAAGGCCTTGGTCGAGGCGACCCCGATCTCGGGGCCCGCGAAGGTCCGCAGAACCGCGTCCGATTCGCGCGCGATCGTGCTTTCCGGAACGTTGACCACCGCGAGAACCGGCTGGCGCTGGGCGCGGGCATAGCGGAGCGCGGCAAGCGTGTCCGCCGTCTCGCCGGACTGCGAGATAACGATCATCGCCCCATCGTCCGCCATCTCGGCGCCGCGGTAGCGGAACTCTGACGCGATGTCGACCTCGCACGGGATGCGGGCGACGCCCTCGAGCCAGTACTTCGCGACCAGCGCCGCGTAGTACGCGGTGCCGCACGCGACCAGCGTCAAGCGGGCGACACGCGCGGGATCGAACGGCAATTCCGGCAGGCTGACCGATCCGGTGGCGGGGTTGACGAACGCGCGAAGCGTGTCGCCGATCACCTGGGGCTGCTCGTAGATCTCCTTGAGCATGAAGTGGGGGTGGCCGCCCTTTTCGGCCAGCCCGCCCGAGAGCTCGGTCAGCGTCACCGGCCGCCGCGCCTTTGCGCCGCCCGCCTCATAGATCGTGGCGTCGCTCCCGGTGATCACCGCCCAGTCGCCCTCTTCGAGATAGGTGATGCGCCGGCTCAGGGGTGCGAGCGTCATGGCGTCGGAGCCGAGATACATCTCGCCCTTTCCATGAGCGATCGCAAGCGGGCTTCCGCGCCGGGCCCCGATCATCAGGTCCTTGTGGCCGGCGAAGATCAGCGCCAGCGCGAACGCGCCCTCGAGGCGTTCGAGGGCTGCGAACGTCGCCTCGGCCGGCGCAAGCCCGTCCTCGAGAAAGAACGTCACCAGATGCGCCACCACCTCGGTGTCGGTCTCCGAGGCGAGATTCCGGCCCCTGCCCACCACCTCGGCTCGCAGCTCGCGGAAGTTCTCGATGATGCCGTTGTGGACCACCGCGACGCGCTCGGTTGCGTGCGGGTGCGCGTTGGTCTCGTTGGGAACGCCGTGGGTGGCCCAGCGGGTGTGCCCGACGCCGACGGTTCCGGCGAGTGGCTCGCCCTGCAGTAGCGCTTCCAGGTTGGCGAGCTTGCCCTCGGCGCGGCGGGTCTCGATGGCGCCGTTGCGCAAGGTCGCGATTCCGGCGGAATCGTAGCCCCGGTATTCGAGCCGCTTCAGGCCCTCGAGCAGGCGGCCCGCGACTTCGTCACGACCGACGATTCCGATGATCCCGCACATGCTTGCTCAGCCCTTCCGCTTAGGCCCGGCCTCGCGCCGGCGCGAGGCGCGCTTGCGCCGGGTCCAACCCGAGACTTCCTTCAGCTCGGCGCGGGTGAGGGCGAGCGCGCCCGCGGGCACGTCCTTGCTGATCGCGCTGCCGGCGCCGACGTACGCGGCCTCGCCCACCGAGACCGGCGCAACCAGGACCGCGTTTGAGCCGATGAAGGCGCCGGCGCCGATCGCGGTGCGGTGTTTGGCGAATCCGTCGTAGTTGCAGGTGATTACGCCCGCGCCGACGTTGGCGGCGGCGCCGATGTGCGCGTCGCCGAGGTAGGCGAGATGGTTGGCCTTGGCGCCCTCGCCGAGCACGGCGTTCTTGATCTCGACGAAGTTGCCGACGTGCGCGTTGGCGCCGATCACGGCCCCGGGGCGAAGCCTGGCAAAGGGACCGACGCGCGCGCCGGCGGCCACGCGCGCGCCTTCGATGTGGCAAAACGCGCGGATTTCTGCGCCGTCGCCGACCACCACACCGGGGCCGAAAACCACGTAGGGACCCACCGTGGTGTCGCGCCCGAGGCGCGTGTCGAAGCTCAGGTGAACGGTCTCGGGCGCCACGAGCGTCGCGCCCTGCACCAACGCGCGGTCGCGCAAGCGCCCTTGCATCGCGGCCTCGGCGCGCGCGAGGTCGGCCCGGGAATCGACGCCGATGGCCTCGTCGGCATCGCCCCGGACGAAGGCGCAGGCGTGGCCCGCGCGCCGCGCCGCCGCGACGACGTCGGTCAGGTAGTACTCGCCCTTGGCGTTGTCGTTGCCGAGCCCGCGGAGAAGCGAGAACAGGCGGCGGCCGTCGGCGGCGATCGCGCCCGCGTTGCAAAGCCGGATCGCGCGCTGGGTGCTGCTCGCGTCGCGGGCCTCGACGATGGCGTCCAGCATGCCGCCCGGGCCGACGACGAGGCGGCCATAGCTTCCCGGAACGTCGGCATCAAAGCCGAGCGCCACGCAGGCCGGATCACCGGCCGCCCGGCGCGCGCGGACGAGCTTTCGCAAACTCGCCGGTGAGATCAGCGGATCCGCCCCGTAGACCACCAGCACATCGCCGGCGAAACCTCGAAGCGCGTTGGCGGCCGCCAGCACCGCGTGGCCGGTGCCGAGCGGGCGCTTCTGGACCACGCAACCGTGCGGCGCGACCGCTTGCGCGACGGCCTCCATTTTCGGCCCAACGACGACGACGATGCGATCGGGCGCGAGCGCCGCCAGCGCTTCCATGACGTAGGCGATCATGGGCCGGCCCGCGATCGGATGCAGGACCTTGGGGACGTTGGAGCGCATGCGCGTGCCCGCCCCCGCGGCGAGGACGATGACGGCGATCTTTCGGCGGGCCATGCTCGGGCGGATACTGGAGTCGTTTACGTCGGGCGGGTCGCGGGGACCATGCCACACCGCTCGAATCGCGCCAAGTCACAGATTGTTTCGGATGTTTTCACCGCGCCCGCGCTTCCTTGACTTGGGCCAACCGCCACCCTTATATGCCGGGTCTTCCGCGAGGCGCATGCCGGGCGCGTAGCTCAGCGGGAGAGCGCTCGCCTCACACGCGAGAGGTCGCTGGTTCAATCCCAGCCGCGCCCACCACCATCGCGGTCGTGCCGCAAGCTGAAGAAAACGCGCGCTTCCCTGGATCCCAACGGAGCATTTGCGCGAGGGCCGCCCGCGGTAATGGCATTCGAGAAAAGCCGGACCTGGAAGTGGCGGTTCGAGATCCCGGTCGAAACGATCTGGCCGGTGCTCGCCGACACCGCGCGGTTCAACGAGGCCGCCCAGCTTCCGCGGCAATGGATCGAGGAGATCCCGCGCACCGACGGCTCGGTCCGCTGGCTCGAACACCGCCGCGACTCGTTGAACGGCCCGCTGCGCTCGCTCACCGCCCGCCTCGCCTTCGCCGCCGACGGCGCCGGAGATCGGTCTGCGAATACACCGCGTCCGCGGTTCCTGCAAACCCGCTCGGGCGCCTGATGCTGGCGGGCGGCTTCTTCGCCCAGATCGGGCGCGCGTTCGCGCTGCTGGCCAAGGCCGCGGACCTCGAGCCCTAGCGCTTTATCCGTTTGGTCGGCTCCAGCCCGCCACCCCGTCCGGCTGTCCTGCGCATATCATTCCGTGGGCGGCCGGTCCGGCGTCGGGGCCGGTGCGATTCCACGTAAGTGGATAACGCACTCAAGGGCGCTCGAACACCAGCGTCTGCCAGCCCGCCAGCGAACTGCGCCCGGCCAGTGCCAGGCCGCGGGCGCGACAGGCGGCGATAACGCCGGCGGCGTCGCGATCGAGGAAGCCCGCAAGACAGGCGACGCCGCCGCGGCGAAGGGCGTCCGCGATCGCCGGTGCCATCCGCCGAAGTGGCCGCGCCAGGATGTTGGCCATGATCAAATCGAAGGGTGCCGCGCCGCGCACGGCAGGAGCGGAAAGGCCCTCGCCGTGGACCACGCGCACCAGCGTCGCGAGGCCGTTGTCGCGAGCGTTCCCGCGGGCGACGCGGACGGCGCGCGCATCCACGTCGCAGGCAAGCACGCGAACCCGCCAGGCCGAGGCCATCGCCAGCGATAGGATTCCCGAGCCGCAGCCCACATCGAGGGGGCGGGTGAACCGCCTGCGCCGCGCGAGCACGTCGATCGCGTGCAAGCACCCGGCGGTCGTGGGATGCTCGCCCGAGCCGAAAGCCTGGCCGGCGTCGACCACGAGGCGTAACCCGCCGGCGGGAATCGGGCCTTGGTAGCCGTTTCCACGGATGAAGAACCTTCCTGCGCGCACAGGGCGAAAGCTCGCCAGGTTTTCGGCCAGCCAGTCGCGGGGGACGACGCGATCGAACCGCGGCGCCGGCGCCTGAATCCCCACCGCCGAGGCCGCCCGATCGAGGATCGCGACCACGCCCATACGGTCGAACGCGGCCGGCGCATAGCCCTCGATCCGCCACAGCGCGGCGTCGGCGTCCGCGCTTGCCGTGACCGACGCGCAATACGCGCTAAGCGCGCTCTCGAACGCCTCGAGGCCGCGTTGCGTCACCTCGATGCTGACCCGCCAAAGCGTACCCGGCTGCTTCCGCGGGTTCCCCTCGCTCACACCGCCTCGACGAAATTCGCCATCACCTTCTTGGTTCCCGCCTTCTCGAAGGCGATGACGAGCTTGGAACCGTCGATGTCGAGTATGCGACCGTAGCCGAACTTCTGGTGGAATATCCGCTGGCCGGTCGCCAAACCGGCGCCACCGTCGTCGCGCGCCGCCACCTGATAGGACGCGTCTTCGATCACCGCCACCCGGCGCCGTCTCGGCCGCCATCCGTCGAAGGCCCGCGGTTCTTCGCGAAGAAGACGCGGCGAGGCTGAGCGGCTGCCGTAGAGGCCGCTGTGGACGACGTGATCCACGTTGTCGGCCGGCAGCTCTTCGACGAATCGCGACGGCATCGCGTTTTGCCACTGGTTGTAGATCCGCCGCGACGCCGCGAACGAGACGATCGCGCGCGTGCGTGCGCGCGTGAGTCCGACGTAAGCCAGGCGCCGTTCCTCCTCGAGCCCCTTGGCGCCGGACTCATCCAAGGCGCGTTGGTGCGGAAACAGGCCTTGCTCCCAGCCGGGCAGGAAGACGGTGTCGAATTCGAGCCCCTTGGCACCGTGGAGCGTCATCAGATTGATCTTGTCGTCGTCGCCCGACTCGTCGTTCTCCATGACCAGGCTCACGTGCTCGAGAAAGCCCTGGAGGTTCGCGAACTCCTCGAGCGCGGTCATCAGCTCCTTCAGGTTTTCGAGCCGGCCGGGCGCCTCGATCGACTTGTCGGTCTGCCACATGGCCGTGTAACCCGATTCGTCCAGCACCTGGGCCGCGAGTTCGGGATGCGCGAGCGTGTCCAGAAGCGACCGCCAGCGCTGGAAGTCGTTGAGAAGGCGTGCGAGGACGTGGCGCGCGTGCGGCCTGATCTCGTCGGTCTCGACAAGCCGGCTCGCGGCCCGCACCAGCGGGACGCCTGCGTCGCGCGCGAACCGGTGAACGAGCTGCATGGTGGCGGCGCCGAGCCCGCGCTTCGGCAAGTTGACGATCCGTTCGAACCCGAGGTCGTCGTCGGGTTGGACGACGACGCGTAAGTACGCGATGGCGTCGCGGATCTCGCGGCGCTCGTAGAATCGGGGGCCGCCGATCACCCGGTAGGGGACGGCCAGCGTGATCAGCCTTTCTTCGAATTCGCGAGTCTGGAAGCCAGCGCGCACCAGGATCGCCATCTCGTTCAGCGCATGGCTCTTGGTGTGCAGGGCCTCGATCTCGTCGCAGACCAGGCGCGCCTCCTCCTCGCCGTCCCAGGCGGCGCGGACGCTCACCTTCTCGCCTTCGGGAGCCTCGGTCCAAAGAGTCTTTCCCAACCGACCCTCGTTGCACGCGATCAGGCCCGATGCGGCGGCCAGGATCTGGGGGGTCGAACGGTAGTTGCGCTCAAGCCGGACGATCCGGGCGCCCGGGAAATCATTCTCGAAGCGAAGGATGTTGGCGACCTCGGCGCCGCGCCACGAATAGATCGACTGGTCGTCGTCGCCGACGCAACAGATGTTGTGGTGGCGCTGCGCGAGCAGCCGCAACCAAAGGTACTGGGCGACGTTGGTATCCTGGTACTCGTCCACCAGGACGTAGCGGAACTGCTCTTGATACTTGGCAAGCACTTCGGCGTCGATCTGGAAAAGCACCACGCAGTGCAGCATCAGATCGCCGAAGTCGACCGCGTTCAGCGTCTTCAGTCGCTCCTGGTAAAGGGCGTAGAACGCTTGCGCCTTCCCGCCGGCGAAATCCTGGCCCTCGGCCTCGGAAATCCGATCGGGAGTGAGGCCACGGTCCTTCCAGCGCTGGATCACGGCGAGCAGGGCCCGAGGCGGCCAGCGCTTTTCGTCAACGTTCTCGGCCTGTAGAATCTGGCGAAGAAGCCGGAGCTGATCGTCCGTGTCGAGGATGGTGAAGTTCGGCTTCAGCCCGACGATTTCCGCGTGCGCGCGCAAGATGCGCGCGCTCAGCGCGTGAAAGGTGCCGATCCACCATCCTTCGACCGGGGCGCCAAGCAGGGTCGCGACCCTTTCGCGCATCTCGCGCGCCGCCTTGTTGGTAAATGTGACCGCGAGCAACTGCCAAGGCCGGGCTCGTCCCTGGAGCAGGATATGCGCGAGGCGGACCGTCAGGACCCGGGTCTTCCCGGTCCCGGCGCCGGCAAGCACGAGGACCGGACCGTCGACGGCGGTCACGGCCTCTCTTTGGGCGTCGTTGAGCTCGTCAAGATACGAGGCGATCTCGGTTCCGGCGCCTTGCCGCACGGTATCTTCGGCCGACTCCGGAACTGCGGAACGCGTGGGCTCGTTCATCGTTCGCTTATAGCACGGACGAGCGCGTGCGCTGAGACCGCCACACCGAATATCGAGACCCGTTAGGCCGCCCCCTCGCCCTGCCTCGGCGCACGGCCGCGCCGCGTCTTTCAGTCGCCGCCGCGACCGGATGTCCGTTTCAGCCTGCCCTCGAGGAGCGCGCGAAGCTCGCTCTGCGCGGACGTATCGATCCCGTGGCGCTCGAAGAGCTGGGCCAGCGGGTCGAGCATC
>JASMAE010000200.1 GCA_030754475.1 Rhodospirillales bacterium | reverse complement strand
GCACCGGATAGCAGTCGCGTCCGTCGGTGACGCCGGCCGCGTGCAGCGCCGCGTTCAGCGCGTTGACCGCGGCCGAGACCATGCACCAGTGCCAAAGCTCGTAGTCCTCGTCGCGATCCAGCGCGGGCACCAGGGCCTCGTAACGGGCCGCCTTTTCGAGATGAACGGTGATATTCACGGACGTGCGGGCGTGCGCGGGCGCGACTCAATCGCTGGTGGTCGTGCGCCGGTGGACTTGGCGAGTGCGCCGTCGCGGATGAGGCCGAGGAGCGCGATCGCGCGTCGTCCCGCCGTCGCGCCGTCCGCATCCGCGCCGCGTACGTAAAAGGGGCGCAAGTCCTCGATCTCGTCGTAGGCGCGAAGCAGCTCGGGCCCGAGGGCTTGGTCGTAAGTGCTGCGTTCGTCGTCGGTCAGGAAATAGGGGTGTTGGAAGTCCTTTTCCGGCGGCGCCAGTGCGAGGGCGTGGAGTGCGAAGTTGATCCAATGGCTGGCGGCCAGCATCGCGCCTTCGATTCGGGCCTCGTGGTCGGCGTCGCCGCAAAGCGCCAAGGAGCGCTCGAACCGCTCCGCCTTTTCGTGGTGCCGCTCAGGCGTCATCGCGCGCCTCCCAAACGCCCTTCGAGGATCGGTTTCGTCGCCTTGACGCAGTCGCGGTACGCGGCCGCGCACGCTTCCGCCAATTCGGGCGTGATCTCGCGCGGGCCGCGAACGCACGGGTCGCGCGCATCGTCGATCACGCGCAGCGCTTCGCAGGCGCGCTCCAGCGCCGGCGGCAAGGCCGCCTCGATGGCCGGCACGTCGACGTGCAAAACGTCGCCGAGCGGCCCTTCCTCTTGGGTCCAGGTACCGGGGTTGGCGCCGGGAACCATGTAGCGGTTGGGGCGCACCGGATAGCACGCGCGGTCGCTGGTGATGCCGGCCGCGTGAAGCGCGGCGTTGAGGACGTTGGTGCCGGAGCTCATCGCCACCCAGATCCAGAGCTCGAAGTCGCGCACCACATCGAGCCGCGCCATGAGCGCCTCGTAGCGGGCGGCCTTTTCGAGGTGCTGGGCGAGGTTCATTTGGATTGGCGTTCCGGCCTGAAGGCTTGTGCGACCGTAGGAGCGCCGATGCGCGATGTCAATTTGCGCCGCCGTGGCGGGCCAGCGCAAAGGGCGACGGATCGCAGGCCGGCGCGTTGCCGCGAATCATGTCCGCGGCCATGCGACCGAAGAAGGGGCCGGCCGTGAACCCGAGATAGGGGAACATCCCGACGAAGAACCCTGGCACCGACGCCGCTTCGCCCAGCACCGGGATGCCGCGGACGGTGGCGGGCGAGCCGGCGGCCCAGGTGCGAATGATGCGAAGGCGGCCCAACTCCGGCACCACCCGCCTCGCCACCCAGGCGCTGTACTCGATGTGGGAGCGCAAATTCACCGGCAGCCCCGTCACGTCGTGCCATTTCGCCGGCCAGGCGCCGCCGATCACGAAGTTTCCCGCCTCGCTCTGCTTCATCGTCAACCGGTGGCCTACGAAATAGACCAGGTGATCGACGCCCGGCCCGGCCGGTTCGGTGACGATGATCTGGATGGGATCGCGCCGGGTAGGCACATCGACACCGATCATTGCCGCGACCTCGCCGATCCACCCCCCGGCCGCGGCGAAAACCTTGGCCGCCTTGATCCGGCCCCGCGACGTCGTCGCCTCGAAGCCTTGTGGGCCGGCCTCGAGACCCGCGAGCGCGGTCTGGCGAAAGATGCGCGCGCCCGCGGCCTCGGCGCCCCGGGCCAGGGCCGGCGTGGCCGCGAGCGGGTTCGCCTTGCCTTCGCTCGGGCAATACTCGGCGCCGATCATGCGCTCGGCGATGTAGGGCGCGCGTTCGCGCAGCTCGCTGCCTGTGATGATTTCGGCCTCGAGGCCGAACTTGCGCTCGAACGCGACCTTTTCTTCCAGCACGCGCATCTGGGCGTCGGTCTCGGCGATCATGAGCCCGCCGGTAATCACGACCTCGAGGTCGATGCCGAACTCGCTGGCCATGTTCCGGCCGAGCTCCTTCCACTCCTCGATCGCCGCTACCAGCAGGGGGCGCATGCGTCCCATTTCTTCACGCATATCCGCGTGGCCGTCGCCGTACTCCTCTTCCTCGCCGGTGAAGAACGCATGCGGAATCTGGGAATGCAGGTTGCCGGCGTTGGTGCCGGACGCCTGGGTGTTGAGCTCGTCGCGCTCGATCAGGACGACGTCCGCGCCGGCGCGCGCGAGGTAATAAGCGGCGGCGCAACCCAACAGCCCCCCGCCGACCACGAGCACGTCGGTTTCGACGTCGCTAAAGGGCTCCATGCCGCCTTCGCCGGTGCTTGCGCCGGGGCTCAGGCGTGCTTGCCCACGGTCCAGCCCGATGGCGCGAGGTGGGTGTCGGCGAACGCGCGCGGGTCGGGCTCGAGCTCGGTCGCCATGGTGTCGTTCCAGCGGTTCCAAAAGCCGAACCACGCGATCATCGCGACGATCTCGACGATGGCCACCTCGCTGAAGTGCTCGCGGAGGCTTTCGAAATCGGCGTCGGTGACGGCGTTGGGCACCGAGGCCGCGCCCTGGGCGAAGCGCAACAAAGCGCGCTCGGCTTCCGAGAACAAGGGATTGGTCTCGTACTCGAAGGCGGCCTCGATCTTGGCGTCGGCCATCCCCCATTCGCGGGCCGCGTGCGCCGTGTGGGCGGCGCAGTACTGGCAGCCGGCGGTGCGGCTCAGCACGTGGGCCATCAGGCGCTTGAGCTCGGGCGCCACCTCGCCCGGCGCGTTGACCGCCTTCGAGAACTCGGACATCGCCCGCAGGATGTCGGGGCGGTGCGCCAGCGTCAAAAGGCTGTTCGGCACGTAGCCGGTGTTTTCCTCGAAGCGCTTCCAGAGGTCATCGAACTCGGGCAGGTCCTCGCGGCGGCGTGGCGTGATCCTGGACATGGGTCCTCCTCAACTCGGGTTCAGCGGACGTACGACGCGCCGGTGATGTCGATGGTCGTGCCGGTGGCATGCTTCGCCTTGCCGGTGGCGAGGAACGCGGCGATGTCGCCGATGTTCTTGGGGTCCGCCCATTCGTCCATGAGGACACCCGCCGAAACCGTGTCGCGCCCGCCCGGCAGGTTCTTGGCGAAGTCCTCGGACATCTTGCCCTGGGTGACGCCGGGAGCCAGGATGTAGACGAGCACGCCGTCGCGCGCAAACCCGCGGGCGATGCTCTGCGACATGGCCTTGATGGCGCCCTTGGAGGCGGCGTACTGGATGCCGGCGGGGTGCGAATGGCCGCGGTGCGCCACTTGGCTCGATGTGTTGATGAGGATACCGCCGCCGCGGGTGCGGAAATGCGCCACCGCCTCGCGGCACATGTTGGCCATGGAAAGCAGATTCACCTGCAGCGTCTCCTCCCAGACCGCGGTCCAGGTCTCGAAGTCGCCGTCGATGGGACCCCAAAGCTGGATGCCGGCGTTGTTCATCACCACGTCGATGTGGCCCTTCCAGGCGAGGGCTTCGCGCCACAGCCGGAGTACCTCGTCGGTGGAGTGAAAGTCGGCCTGGAGCAGGTGGCAACGGTCTTGGCCGACAGAATCGGCGAGCTTTTCCGCGGTCTCGCGGCTGCGGCCGTACTGGGCGATCACATGCGCCCCCGCCTCTCCGCAGCTTTCGACCATGGCGGTGCCGATGTCGCCGGACGCGCCGGTCACAAGAACGATTTTTCCGTCGAGATCACCCATGTCTTGCGATTCCCCCCTGATTCGTGGTTGCTGGGAGCGGACCGCCGCGCGCGCCACGGCCGCTAGCCTGCGTTGATACGGCGTCTCAAGCGTGCGCGCAAGGCGGCGGGCGGGCGCGATCCGGTCGGCACTATTGTGGTCGAGCGGATGGCCGCCGTTTGATTGCAACCGCATCGCGGTTCCAACCAAGCGCGATCCGCTCCAAGGAGGACGGACATCATGAGCGATGGCGACGATGGCGACGACGGCTTCCCGGGTCGCATCTACGTGGTGACCGGGGGAACTCAGGGGATCGGGGCGACGATCGCGCTCGCCCTGGCGCGAAAACGCGCTGGCGGCATCGTGACTTGCGGGCGCAACGCCGAGGGCGGCGCCGCCACCAAATCGGCGATCGAAGCCGAAGGAACGCCTTGCGAGTTCGTGCGCGCCGACTTGGGCCGCGTCGAGGATTGCCGCGCGGTGATCGCGGCGTGCGATCAGCGCTTCGGGCGCATCGACGGGTTGGTGAACGCGGCGGGCATGACCGACCGGGGCACGCTCGAATCGACCACGCCCGAGCTGTGGGACCGGATGTTCGCGGTCAACACCCGGGCGCCGTTCCTGCTCATGCAGGACGCGATCCGCATCATGCGCCGCGACGGTGTCGAAGGCGCCATCGTCAACATCGGAACCCTTTCGGGCTACGGCGGCCAGCCCTTCATCACCGCCTACTGCACCTCCAAGGGGGCGCTCGCGACGCTGAGCAAGAACGTGGCGTTTTCGGTGCGCTTCGACCGCATCCGCGTCAACCAGCTCAACATCGGCTGGACCAACACGCCGAACGAGCGCAAGGCGCGCGCCGGCATGGGCTACCCCGAGGGATGGCTCGCCGAGGCCGAAGCCAAGCAACCCTTCGGGCGGCTGCTGAGCGTGGAAGACGTGGCGCGGGCCACGCTTTTTCTGCTGGGACCCGATTCAGGGATCATGACCGGCGCCGTGGTCGACCACGCCCAGATCGTGATGGGGGCGTGGGAGTAGGGGAGTAGGCGGACAACAAATTTCGGCTCGTCATCCAGTCGTCATGCCCGGACTTGATCCGGGCATCCACGGACTCATTGGCGGGATCGAAAAAGAACCGCCGCGCCCGGTCGAGGCGCGACGGTTTCGAAATCACCGCTCAAGGCGCGAAGACAATTGCAGCGCGCCGCTGCGAGACGCGTTCGCGACCCTCTTTATTGGGCCGCCGCCTTCTTGGCGAGGTCGAAGGCGCGGATCTCGTCGTAGAGCGGGCGCACCTGGGCCATGCGGTCCGTGCCCTCCTTGCCGAGCGCCGAGAACGGTCCTAGCGGCGAGCGCGGATCGCCCAAATCGTGGCCCGACCATTTGATCAGCTCGCGCCCATAGCACGAGTGACCGTAAGTGGGGTGGCCTGCGCCGCTGACCTTGCCGATCGCCGTGAACTTGTCGGAAAGCCACTTGGCGGTGGCGCGGTCGCCGGCGGCGAAGCTGTCCATCATGATCGCCGACTGCTTGGGCGCCCAGTTGCCGGGCGGAGACACGTAGCCCTCCGCGCCAAACAACATGCACTCGTACGTCCGGCCGCCGGCGAAGCAGTTCATGACGCCGTCGGTCAGCTGCGCGATTTCGTAGCAGCGGTCCGCGGTCCCGCTCGCCTCCTTGATGTAGCGGATGTTCTCGAAGGCCTTGGTGAGCCTAGCGACGAAGGCCGCCGACATGTCGACGTTGGTGGTGATCGGGTTGTTGTAGAGCATGATCGGGATCGAGATCGCCTCCGAGATCTGGTGGTAGTATTCGAAGATCTCGTCCTCGGTGGGGGTGTAGTAGTAAGGCGGCGTGATCATCACGCCCTGGGCGCCCAGCGCTTCGGCTTCCTTGCTGTAGCGCACCGCGTTCTCGGTGCGGGCGTTCATGGTGCCCACCAGCACCGGCACCCGGCCCTTGCATTTCTTGACGTAGGTCTCGACGATCGCGGTCCGCTCGTCGTCGTCGATGGCGAGGAACTGGCCGATGGACCCGAGCGCGATGAGCCCGTGGCTGCCTTCCTCGATCTGCCAGTCGATGAATTTATCGAGCGCGGCGAAGTCGATTCCCGCGCCGCCTTCGGTGAACGGCGTGTACGTCACCGTGTAGCTTCCTCGCAACTCGGCCATAGGACGAACCCCTTTTTATGATTGCGAATGCCATCGCACGGCGCCCGGCCTCACGAAGCTCCGGCGCGCGCGCTTATCCTCCGATACTACTCCTCCGCACGACTCGATTTCAATCGCCGGCATTGGGCGCGGACGCGCTTGTCTCGCCGGTGTGGCTCGTCTCTAATTCCGGAACAAGAGGGGAAGGCGGAGGAACGCGGCCATGACGGGCATGCTCGAAGGCAAGGCGGCGGTGATCACCGGCGGCGGCACCGGGCTTGGCGCCGCCATCGCGCGCCTTTTCGCGGGCGAGGGGGCGCGCGTGGTGGTGACTGGGCGCAGGCTGGCGCCGCTGGAGGAAGTCGCCCGCGCGGTAGGCGGGCTCGCGGTGGCCGCCGACGTGGCCGACGTGGCCGACGTG
Organism: Rhodospirillales bacterium; assembly: GCA_030754475.1. Lineage (GTDB taxonomy): Bacteria > Pseudomonadota > Alphaproteobacteria > Rhodospirillales > JASLLV01 > JASLLV01. The sequence goes on along the minus strand of JASMAE010000200.1, from coordinate 6,783 downwards.
GCGGCCCTCATGGCGGCTTGCGATGCGGCGTTCGGCCGCCTCGACGTCCTTGTCAACAACGCGGGGCTCTCAGGCCCGATCGCGGCCGCCGAGGTAATGGATATCGCCGAATGGGACGCGCGCTTCGCGGTCAACACCCGGGGCGTGATGCTGTGTATCAAGCACGCGCTCCCGCACATGAAACGCGCCGGCGCGGGCGCCATCGTCAACGTCTCGTCGCGCATGGCGCTTTATCCCAAGGCGAACCGCAGCGCCTACGCCGCCAGCAAGGCCGCCATGCATGCCATCACCGAATCGGTGGCGCAAGAGGTGGGCCGCGACGGCATCCGGGTCAACACGCTGGTGCCGGGCGCTATGCCGACGCCGATGACCGACGGCCTGATCGCCGAACGCGCCCGGACCGAGGGCCGAAGCGCAGAAGAGATCATAGACGAATCCTACATCCAGCCCGCGGTGCTGAAACGCTGGGTCGAGGTGGACGAATGCGCCCGCGCCGCGCTCTATCTCGCGAGCGACGCGGCGTCCGCGGTCACCGGCACGCACCTGGTGGTGGACGCAGGAAGGGCGTGAGGGTGACTCAGGGGAACCGCCGTCTGCGCACGGCTTCATAACCCAAAATTCTCTGCCCCCCGCGTTGACTCGCGCGGAGCGTCCGCGTTTAGTAGGCGCCGCCTCGCCCCCGCCCGCGTGAGGCCGCGTGCTGGGCCGGAAACGCCGCTTAGGCAGGAAGTTCCCCAGCCCCAGGACCTCACACCCCGAACGCCGATGCGCAAAACCAAACGCAAGCCCGAAGAGCTGAGGAGCCACCGCTGGTACGGGGTCGAGGACCTGCGCGCCTTCGGGCACCGCTCGCGCTCCGCCCAGATGGGCTATGGGCGCGCCGAATACGCCGGCAAGCCGGTGATCGCGATCCTCAATACCTGGAGCGAGATCAACCCCTGCCACACCCACTTCCGCGCCCGCGCCGAAGAGGTCAAGCGCGGCGTCTGGCAGGCCGGTGGCTTCCCGGTCGAGATGCCGGCGCTGTCGCTGTCCGAGCCGTTCCAGAAGCCCACCACCATGATGTATCGCAACCTGCTCGCCATGGAGGCCGAGGAGCTTCTGCGCTCGTACCCCGCCGACGGGGTGGTCTTGATGGGGGGCTGCGACAAGACCACGCCGGGCCTACTGATGGGCGCGATCAGCGCCGGATACCCGGCCATATTCGTTCCCGCAGGCCCGATGCTGCGCGGCAACTGGCGGGGCGAGGTGCTGGGAAGCGGCAGCGATTCGTGGAAATACTGGGATCGCCTCAGGGCCGGCGAACTCGAGCTGCGCGCCTGGCACGAGATCGAAGACGGAATTGCGCGCGCCGCCGGCCACTGCATGACCATGGGCACGGCGTCGACCATGACCTCGGTGGCGGAAGCCTTGGGGATGACGTTGCCGGGTGCGGCCTCGATCCCGGCCGTCGATTCCAACCATTCCCGCATGGCCATGATGAGCGGGCGCGCGATCGTCGACATGGTGTGGCACGACTTGGTACCTGCTGACATTCTCACGCCCGCGGCCTTCGAGAACGCCATCGTCACCGCGACCGCGCTGGGGGGATCCACCAATGCGCTCGTCCACATGGTCGCGATGGCGGGGCGCGCAGGGCTGGAGATCACACTCGAGCGCTTCGACGAGATCGCTGCGAGCACCCCGACGCTCGCCAACATCCGCCCGTCGGGCACGTACCTGATGGAGGACTTCTACTATGCGGGCGGGCTTCGCGGCCTCATGGACCGGCTCGCGGACCGGCTGGAGCTCGCGTGCATGACCGTCAACGGCCTGACGCTGGGCGAAAACCTGGCGGGCGCCGAGGTCTACGACGCGGACGTGATCCGGCCCCTGGACAACCCGGTGTACGAAGCGGGCGGGCTCGCGGTGCTGCGCGGCAACCTTTGTCCCGGCGGCGCGGTGATCAAACCGCCGGCGGCCGATCCCAAGTTCCTCAAGCACACCGGGCTTGCGGTGGTCTTCGACGACTACAACGACATGGCGGCGCGCATCGATTCCGACGATCTCGCCGTCGACGAGACCTCGATCCTGGTGCTTCGCGGCGCCGGGCCGGTCGGCGGGCCGGGGATGCCGGAATGGGGCATGCTGCCGATCCCCAAGAAACTGCTGGCCCAAGGTGTCAAAGACATGGTGCGGGTCTCGGACGCGCGCATGTCGGGCACCAGCTACGGCACCTGCGTTCTGCACGTCGCGCCCGAATCCTTCGTCGGCGGCCCGCTGGCCCTGGTCCGAGACGGCGACGCGATCGCGCTCGATGTCGCGGCGCGGCGCCTCGATCTCCTGGTGGACGATGATGAGCTCGCGCGCCGGCGCGCCGCCTGGGTTCCGCCAGCGCCGCGGTATGCGCGCGGTTACGGGGCGATGTACGCCAACCACGTCACCCAAGCCGACAAGGGCTGCGACTTCGACTTCTTGCATGCCGGCCTGCCCGTGCCCGAGCCCGAGATCCACTGATGGCCCGCCGCCCACCCGCCGCCATGCCCGCACCGAAAAGAAGCGCGCCATGACCAACGCCACCAACGCTTATGAGCAGGCCCGCGCCCGCGCGCTGAACGATCCCGAGGGCTTCTGGGCCGAGGCGGCGGAGGACGTGCACTGGTACAAGCGCTGGGACAAGGTGCTGGACGATTCCAACCCGCCCTTCTATCGCTGGTTCGCCGGTGCCGAGGTGAACACCTGCTTCAACGCGCTCGACCGCCATGTCGAAGGGGGCCGGGGCGACCAGGTGGCCTTGGTCTACGACAGCCCGCTCACCGGCGGGCGCGTCGAACGCTTCACGTTCGCAGAGCTTGCGGACCGTGTGGCGCGGTTCGCCGGCGTGCTCGCGGCCGAGGGCGTGGGAAAGGGCGACCGGGTCATCGTCTACATGCCCATGGTTCCCGAATCCGTGATCGCCATGCTGGCCTGCGCGCGCATCGGCGCGGTGCACTCGGTGGTCTTCGGCGGCTTCGCCTCGAACGAGCTCGCGGTCCGCTTCGACGACGCCAAGCCGAAGTTGATCGTGACCGCGTCCTGCGGGATCGAGCCGGGCCGCGTCATCGATTACAAGCCGCTTGTCGATGGGGCGTTCGCGCTTGCGCGGCACAAGCCCGCAAGATGCATTGTCCTCCAGCGCCCCGAGAAACCTTGGGCGCTGGTTTCGGGGCGCGATCTCGACTGGGAGGACGTGGCCGCTGCCGCCGAACCCCACGCGTGCGTGCCGGTAGCCGCCACCGATCCGCTCTACATCCTCTATACGTCGGGGACCACGGGAACGCCCAAGGGCGTGGTGCACGACAACGGCGGGCACCTGGTCGCGCTCAACTACTCCATGAAGGCGGTCTACGGGATGGACCCCGGCGATATCTACTGGGCGGCCTCGGATGTGGGCTGGGTGGTCGGCCATTCCTACATCGTCTATGGGCCGCTCTTCCGCGGCTGCACGACTATCCTCTACGAAGGAAAACCCGTGGGCACGCCCGACGCCGGCGCCTTTTGGCGGGTGATCGCGGACCACGGCGTCAACGCGCTCTTCTGTGCGCCGACGGCCTTTCGCGCCATCAAGCGCGAGGATCCCAACGGCGCGCTCGTCAAGGGCTACGATCTCACGCGCTTCCGCACGCTGTTTCTCGCCGGCGAGCGCACCGATCCCGACACGCTGGGCTGGGCCGAGCGGATTCTCGCAAAACCGGTGATCGACCACTGGTGGCAGACCGAGACCGCCTGGGCCATCGCCGCCAACTGCGTCGGGCTTCACACGCTACCGGTCAAGCCGGGCTCGCCCACCAAGTCCGCGCCGGGCTGGGACCTACATGTGGTCGACGCCGAGACGAAGGAGGTGCGCGCGGGAGAGATCGGGGCGCTGGTGGTCAAGCTGCCGATGCCGCCGGGCGCGCTGCCGACCCTTTGGAACGCGGATGAGCGATTCGTCGAAACCTACCTCACGGAATTCCCCGGCTACTACAAGACCGCCGACGCCGGCTACATCGACGAGGACGGCTACGTCTACGTGATGGCGCGCACCGACGACATCATCAACGTCGCCGGACACCGCTTGTCCACCGGCGCCATTGAAGAGGTGCTGGCGGCGCACGCCGACGTCGCCGAATGCGCGGTCATCGGCGTCGCCGACGCCATCAAGGGCCAGATACCCGTCGGCCTCATGGTGCTGAAGGCGGGTGTGGAGCGCGACCCCGGGGCCATCATCGAAGACGTGGTCCGGATGGTGCGCGAAAGAATTGGACCGGTGGCCGCGTTTCGAACGGCGTTGGTGGTGGAGCGCCTGCCCAAGACCCGGTCCGGCAAGATCCTGCGCGGCACCATGCAGAAGATCGCCGACGCCGAGGACGCGACGCCGCCGCCGACGATCGAGGATCCGGCCGTGCTCGTCGAGATCGAAACCGCGCTGCACGGCATCGGCTACGCCGGCGCGGGTACAGGCGAATCCCCGTCGCCGTGACGGAGGCCGGACCCCGTCGCCGGATCACCGGGCGTCACTAGCCCCAATCGCAACTCTCGGGAGGGTCGGCCGATGAACTTGGACGCGCACTACGGGGCGCTCGGTTTGGATCCGGCCGCGCTTCGGCGCGGCGACTTCCCGGTCATCTCCCCCATCGACGGCGCCGAGATCGCGAGGCTCGCACCCGATACGGACGCCCAAGTGGACGCCAAGATCACCCGCGCAGCGGACGCGTTCGCGGCCTGGCGCGACATCCCGGCACCCCGGCGGGGCGAGCTGGTCCGCCTCTTGGGTGACGAGCTGCGCGCCCACAAGGACGCGTTGGGGCGGCTCGTCACCATCGAGAACGGGAAGATCGTGGCCGAGGGCACGGGCGAGGTGCAGGAGATGATCGACATCTGCGACTTCGCCGTCGGGCTTTCGCGTCAGCTCTACGGGCTAACCATCGCCTCCGAACGCCCCGGCCACCGGATGATGGAAACCTGGCACCCGTTGGGCCCCGTCGGCGTGATCACCGCCTTCAACTTCCCGGTCGCGGTGTGGTCGTGGAACTTCACCCTCGCCATGGTTTGCGGCGATCCGGTGGTGTGGAAGCCCTCGGAGAAGACGCCGCTGACCGCGCTCGCCTGCCAGGCCCTGTTTGCCCGCGCGTGCGAAAGGTTTGAGGACGCGCCCGACGGGCTTTTGGAAGTCGTGGTGGGGGGGCGCGAGAGCGCAGCTCGTCTCGTCGACGACGACCGGCTCAAGCTCGTCAGCGCGACCGGGAGCACGGCCATGGGGCGCGCCGTCGGCCCCCGCGTGCACGCGCGCTTCGGGCGCGCGCTGCTCGAGCTCGGCGGCAACAACGCGATGATCGTAGCACCCAGCGCCGATCTCGATCTCGCGGTCCGCGCCATCGTGTTCGCCGCCGTCGGCACCGCCGGCCAGCGCTGCACGACGCTCCGGCGCCTGATCGTCCACGACGCGGTGCGCGAGCGCCTCCTCGACCGCCTCAAGACGGCGTACGACGGGATCCGCATCGGCGACCCGCTCGATCCCGGAACCCTGGTCGGCCCCTTGATCGACCGCGCCGCGTTCGAATCCATGCAGGCGATGGTCGGGCGCGTCGCCGCGGCCGGCGGGCGCGTATTCGGCGGCGAGCGGGTCTTGGCGGACCGGTACCCGGACGCCTATTACGTGAGACCTGCGATCGTCGAGATGGAAGCACAGACCGAGGACGTTCGGACAGAGACCTTCGCGCCGATCCTGTACGTGATGGGATACGAGGACTTCGCCGAGGCGATCCGCATCCACAACGACGTGCCCCAAGGGTTGGCGTCCAGCATCTTTACCAACGACGTCCGCGAGGCGGAAACGTTCACCTCGGCCGCGGGCAGCGATTGCGGCATCGTCAACATCAACATCGGTCCGAGCGGGGCCGAGATCGGCGGCGCCTTCGGCGGCGAGAAAGAGACCGGCGGCGGCCGGGAATCCGGCTCCGACGCCTGGAAGGCCTACATGCGCCGCGCCACCAACACCATCAACTATTCGTCCACGCTGCCCTTGGCCCAGGGAATAACCTTCGGCGAAGGGTGACAGGCGCCGTCTTCAGGCGGGCTCGGTCGTATCGCGGGTGGCGGGCGCGGACGGCGCCGCCGGCGCGGCCTCGTCGGGCGCCTCCGCGGAAGAGTCCTCGGATAGGGACGGCGCGAGCGGGGACGGCAGGGGCTCGTCGGGTGCCTCTCCCGAAGCGTCCTCGGATGGCGGTGCCGAAGCGGGCTCGTCGGGTGCAGCATCCACGGGAGGCGTCGGCGCGAGCGGCGGCGGCCCGGGCTCCGATACCGGTCGCGGACTGGCTGGGGCGGTGGTGGCCGCGGCCGCAGCGGCGTGCACGACGCCGGCGCGCGCGCGCGCCAGATCGACGGCCTTTTCGAATTCCGATTCCGAACACAAACCCAGTCCGATCGGGTTCTGGGGTTTGATGTTGGGCGCGTTCCAGTGGGTGCGATCGCGGATCGCGTTGATGGTGGGCTTGGTGGTGCCGATGAGCCTCGAGATCTGAGCGTCGCTCAGCTCGGGATAGCTCTTGAGAAGCCAGGAGATGGCGTCCGGCCGATCCTGCCGTTTCGAGACCGGCGTGTAGCGGGCGCCCTTGTGCCGCGCCCGCGGCTGCGGCACGCTCGGCGTCGCCAACTCGAGGCGGGCCTCGGGGTCGGCGGCGCAACGTTCGATCTCCTCGACCGTGAGCTGACCGCTGGTAATGGGATCCATGCCCTGCATGCCGATGGCCACCTCGTCATCGGCGATCGCCTGCACCTCGAGTG
>JASMAE010000199.1 GCA_030754475.1 Rhodospirillales bacterium | reverse complement strand
AAAAGAAGCCCCTCAACCATTTCCTTCCCGGCACGCCGGTACTTTCGTTCGGCACCGCCGGTTGCAACCTGACCTGCAAATTTTGCCAGAACTGGGACATCAGCAAATCACGCGAGTTCGACACGCTCGCCCACACCGCATCGCCCGAGATGATTGCCCGGACGGCCGAGAAAACCGGCTGTCGCAGCGTCGCCTTCACGTACAACGATTCGACCATCTTTCTGGAGTACGCGGTCGACGTGGCCACCGCTTGCCGCGAACGCGGGATCAAGACGGTGGCGGTGACCGCGGGCTACATCCGCGAGGAGCCCCGGGTCGAATTCTACCGGGCGATGGACGCCGCCAATGTCGATCTCAAGGCGTTCACGGCGGGGTTCTACAAGAGCCTGTGCTCGGCGGAGCTCGAATCGGTGCTGGAAACGCTCACGTACTTGAGGCACGAGACCGACGTCTGGTTCGAGATAACCAACCTGGTCATCCCCGGCCACAACGACGGCGATGCCGAGTTCGAGGAGATGACAGGCTGGATCGTCGATAACCTGGGACCCGACGTGCCGGTGCACTTCTCTGCGTTTCACCCCGACTGGAAGATGATGGATATGCCCGCGACGCCGCCGGCGACGTTGCGGCGCGCACGCGAGATCGCGCTCAAGAATGGCGTCCGCTACGCATATACGGGCAACGTTCACGATTCCCATGGCGGCAGCACCTATTGTCACAGCTGCGGCGAGACCTTGATTGGCCGCGACTGGTATGAGCTCTCCACCTGGACGCTCACCGCCGATGGCCATTGCGCCGGTTGCGGGACCCCGTGCGCAGGCGTCTTCGACGCTCGACCCGGCACGTGGGGGCGCAAGCGCGTCCCGATTCGCATGCACCCGGCTCCCGTGAGCCGCGCGATCGTCTGAACGGGGAAACGCCCGCCCGGACCAGGGGTTCGGTGCTCTAACCCATGACAGGGCGGGGCCGAGGTGTTAGAGCTTCGCTGCCGCCGCTCTGCACGACACGGTTGTCAATTTCCCGATCATGTCCCGAAAATGGATCGCCTTTGCCGCCAAGCTCGCCGTCTCCGGCGCCCTGATCGGATTCTTGCTGTCGCGCATCGAAATCGGCGATCTGACGGCGCGAATCGCGGAAGCGACGCCCGGTCTTCTCTCCCTTGCGGCCCTCCTTTTGGCGGCCCAGGCGGTCGTCTGCACCTTGCGGTGGCGCGCGGTGCTCTCGGCGATCGAGGCGCCGCTCAAGTTCCTCAAGGTGCTGCAGATCTTTCTGATCGGCGCCTTCTTCAACCAGACTCTGCCGTCGTCGGTGGGCGGCGATCCCGTGCGCATGTACAAGGCCCATCGCGCGGGCCTCAGCGTCGCCGGAGCGGTCAACGGGGTGATGCTGGAGCGCGCGGCGACGGTGGTGGGTCTGGTGATCCTGGTTGCCGCGACCCAGCCCGTGTTCGCGGCCCGCGTCGGCGACGCCGCGCCCTGGATGGCGCCCGTGGTCGCGCTGTTCGCCCTTGCTATGGTGGCGGGGCTCGCGCTTGTCATGGTGTTCGACCGGCTGCCCGAGCGGTTCCACCGTTGGCGCGTGGTGCGCGGCATGGCCGCGCTCGGCGTCGACAGCCGCAGGCTGTTCCTGTCGCCAGTCCACGCCGGCAAGGCGATCGGCTGGTCGGTGATCGGGCACGCGAACATCGCGCTCGGCGTCTCTTTGCTCGCGGCCTCCATGAAGATCGACGCGACCTGGCTCGATTGCATGGCGCTGGTCCCGCCGGTGTTGCTGGTGACCACCATCCCGATCTCGATCGCCGGCTGGGGCGTTCGCGAAGGCGCCATGGTGGCGGGATTCGGATTCATCGGCGTAGCGGCCGCCGACGCGCTGGCGCTTTCGGTCTTGTTCGGCCTTCTGGTGATCGTCCTCAGCCTGCCCGGCGGCGCGATCTGGCTGTTCTCCGGCGAGCGCCGTATCGCGGAACAAATCGAGACCCTTTCCGCCAGCGAACGCACGCACGGCGCCGAGTAGCGCCTCGTTCCGGCCTCAGTCCGGAATGTCGGTCGGTAAGTCGTAGCCGGGATAGGGCCACGACGTCACCACCCGCCAACCTTCGTCCGTCCTCTTGAGAAGATAGGATGCGCCCGAAGGTATTTCGGCGCCCAAGAGCGCCCGCACCTCGTCGGACTGGGTATGAACCCACGCGTGGGTCGCCCCGGATTTGGCGAACTTCTCCGGCAGATCCCGTCGGTTGGCGAAGATATGGTGTTCGAAGACCGTCGCCACGTCGGGATGCAAAAGATAGCGAACGAGCCTGGTGTAAAAACCCACGTCGCCAGGGTCGAACACCGCGAGCCGCGCATCGGGCGGCAAGATCCGCACGAGCTCGGCACCCACTGTGCGAACGTATTGCTTGGGCGGGTGCAGATCGAATCGGACCTTGTTCACCAGTACCACCGGCAGGGCAAGGACCAAGACGGCCGCCAACCACCCGGCCCGGAACGCGCGCACGGCCGCGCCATGGCGGCGCCATACCAACGCCCCCCCATAGGATGCCGTCGCCGCGGCGAGTAATCCCAAGTGCATGTTGTAACGCCAGTAGGAGGCGGCGTGCCGGGCTTCGCCCTCGCCGAAGGCGGTCATATAGGCGAAGACGAGGAACGCGTTGTAGCCCACGAAAACGGCGCCCGAGACGATCACAAGGGTGCCGAACGGCCCGCGATGCTTGAACAGCGCCCATAGGGAAAAGCCCGCGATCACAATCATCAGCGCGAAGAACCCGCTTTTCCTGAGCGCGATGCCGAGCATCGTGGACAACGTCTCGGGCAGGAGATGGACGTTCCACTCCGAGAATCCGCGGACCGTGAACTCGCGCCCCGGCAGATACAGTTGCACGTGATAGCGCCAGAACAGATAGACGATCACCGAAGGCACCACGATCGCCGTCACCAGGCCGGCCACGCGCGCGGCCGAAATTTCGGGCCGCCGCAATCCGGCGATCAGGAACCCACCGGCGAGGACGATTAAGAGAGCAAGGTTGGCCTGCTTGAGGCTGACCAACACGACCAACGCGAGCGCCGATTGCCACGCGCGCGTCCGCGCGCGTTCGCGGTTTCCGCCAGCGGACGCCTCGATCGCCTGCCAGCCGAGGATCGCCGCGAACGCGAGCGCCGCCGCCGTTCCCACCTCGGCATAGGTGGTAAACGCGATCTTCTCGACGATGAACGGAGGCACGACCGCGGCGACCAGGAATCCCAGGGCGCAATGCCCGAAGCCCGGCGTTGTGTCACCGTCCGCATCCGGTCCGCCTGCGGCGCCGTCGGCGATGAGCCGGGCGAGCAGCAGCGCGAACGACAGAAGCACGACGACGTTGAATACGATGCCCGCGTTCTCGACGAACCCGCCGGCCAAGCGCGCCACCACGAACATGATCATGGGCAGCCCGTACGGATATCCGGGAAAGGAGGCCGGGTTCTGCGCGAGATCGGGCCGCGGGAACGCGTCCACTGTGAACAGGTACTTGGCGCTGTAAAGCCACTGCGAGAACTCGTCCCATTGCGAGGCGGACATGGGCGCGACGACGATCAGCAACGGCACGCCCAATAGCATCATCCGAACCGCGCCCCGCGCGGTCAGCCGGCCGTCGCGGCGGATGATCCAAAAAGCGCCCGCGGCGGCGATCGCGATCAAGGGGTGGGTGAGCGCGGAGAAAGGAACCCGCGTGGCTGTGCCGACGATCGTGAAGAGTGCGATCACGACGCCCCAGCCACACAGAAGGTCGGCCTCGGCGAGCCGCGAGCGCCCGCCGGCGAGCGCGCCGAGTGCGACGATCGCGAGCGCGGCCCCTGCCACCGCAAGCAACGCGCCGAGGTCGGCGAGATTGGGAAGATAGGGGCTCAAGCTCGGCGGCATATGGGGAACCAAAGGTGTGAGGGAACGTGCGACCGGGCTGCGCCCGCGGGCGGATTATAGGCGCCGTTCGATCAATTCCTAGGGCTTGTGTCGGCCGACGTTTTTCTTTAACGCGAGGAATTCAGGAATTCGCGCCCGCTTACAGGAGAGGGCCCATGAGAATCGTTTTCGGCCAACCGGCACTTCCCGACGCGGACACGCTTTGCGTCGCGGCGCTTGAAGGCGCCAAGCTGACGGCGTCGGGACGTACAATCGACTCCGAAGCCGGCAAGGGCTTGATGCGCGCCATCAAGGCCGCCCGGTTCACCGGCAAGAAGGGAGAGGGCGCGAGCGTCCTTGCTCCGTCCGGGACCGGGCTCGATCGCGTCTACGTCTTCGGATTGGGAAAGCCCAAGGCCATCGATGCGAAATGCCTCCAAGACGCCGGCGGTCGAATTTACGACACACTCGCGAAAAGCGGACCGACCGT
>JASMAE010000198.1 GCA_030754475.1 Rhodospirillales bacterium | reverse complement strand
GTCGGCAGAATGGGCGGCCGACAACTGGACTCGGATGCGTGCCTGTCCCCGGGGCACCACCGGGAACGAGAAGCCGACGACGTAGACGCCCTCGTCGAGCAGCTTGTCGGCCATGTCGCGGGCGAGCCCCGCCTCGCCCAGCATCACCGGGATGATGGGATGCTCGCCGGGTACGACGTTGAAACCGAGGTTCTCCAAGCGGTCACGGAAATAGCGGCTATTTTCGGCCAATCGGTCCCGCAAGTCGTCACCGGCCTCGAGGAGGTCGAGCACGGCCAGGGACGTTGCCGAGACGACCGGTGCCAGAGTGTTGGAGAAAAGGTACGGCCGCGAGCGCTGGCGCAGCCATTCGACGATCTCGGTGCGGGCTGCGGTGTAACCTCCGGAGGCGCCGCCCAAGGCCTTGCCCAGGGTACCGGTGAGGATGTCGACGCGTCCTTCCACGCCGCAGTGGGCGGGGCTGCCTCGACCGCCCGGGCCCATGAAGCCGACGGCATGGGAATCATCGACCATGACCAAGGCTTGGTGGCGTTCCGCAAGCTCGCAGATTGCCTCGAGGTTGGCCACGGTGCCGTCCATGGAGAAGACCCCGTCGGTGGCGACCATCCGGAACCGGCGGTCCCGGGTCTCTTCGAGCTGGCGCTTGAGTTCGGTCATGTCGTTGTTGGCGTATCGCCGGCGCTCGGCCTTGCACAGCCGCACGCCATCGATGATCGAGGCGTGGTTCAACGCGTCGCTGATGATCGCGTCACGCTCGTCCAACAAGGTCTCGAAGAGCCCGGTGTTGGCATCGAAGCACGAGGAGTAGAGGATTGCATCCTCCATGCCGAGGAAATCGCCGAGCCGACGTTCCAAGGCCTTATGCACGTCGAGGGTCCCGCAAATGAAGCGCACCGACGACATTCCGTAGCCGTAGCGCTCAAGCGCCGCCTTCGCCGCCTCGACGAGACGGGGGTCGCTGTCAAGTCCCAAGTAATTGTTGGCGCACAGGTTGAGGACCTCGCGGTCTCCGGCTCCAGACTCGATGGTGATGGCCGCGTCCTGGGGCGAGGTGATGATGCGCTCGCGTTTGTAGAGCGACTCATCTTCCAGGATCCGGATCTCCTTGCTGAGGTGCTCCAAGAAGGCCTCGTTCATGATGGTCTGCCTTCGCTGATTGGTCCGCCGATCTTCTGGATGTCTTTGTCTTAAAGGAAATGGCACGGGCCTGCCGGCCGGTGAGTCGGACTCACCACCCAGGCGAACGCCCGATCGGCGACGATATCCATTGCCATGATGATTGATCAAGCGCGCTTGTGCGCAAGGACCACCGCAGATCCATCTGTCATCCCGGAGTTGCCTCGGTCAGCTCACCGGATAGACCACCGTGGGACGAGGGTCCCCGAGTGACGTCCGTTGGAAACGCGTTGCAACCGGCTTCACGGCGACGGGCCTGTCACGAGGGGAAGCCCTTCCGGCAAACGGGTGTTGGCGCGAGCCAAGGGATGAATACACGCGGCCAAGAAAACACCTAGGACTTCACCCAAAAGCTCGCGCCACGGGTTTCCGTCGTCCCATCCAGCCGACGTAAGCAACTTCTACAGGTGTCGACACAATGCCAGCGCAACTGAAGGCCGCGTCCCCCGGGGACGATGTGATCTCGTCGTGACGTGTGATCACTGCTGCGACTGTCTCCACTGCATGCGCGACACGTTCCACGACATCGGCAAGAATACGTAACAAACCGACCACGGAAGGGACCGAGAGAGATGGACATCGAACGCTGGCAAGGCAAGGCGGAAGGGCGCAACCCCACCGTGCGCCACAACGGCATCGTCTATACGGTCGCCACCGGAGAAGGGGCCGGAACGGACATTCGAACCAAAACGGCGGCCGCTTTGGCGGCGATCGATCGCAACCTCGCCGAGGCGGGATCGGATAAGACTCGGCTGCTGTCCGTGCAGATATTTCTCGCCGACTTGAGTGATAAGGCAGCGATGGACGAGGTTTGGTGCGATTGGATCGGGCCCGATTGGCGAAATTGGCCTCAGCGAGCATGTGTCGGCGCGCCGCTTTCTTCAGAGGCGATGCTCGTAGAGATCGTGGTGACTGCCAGCGAGGCGGTTAAACCGTAAAGTTTCGCCATCGGTAGCTGGCCGCTTGCCTTTTCACCTTGCCACGGTCCGAAGAAGGGATTGACCAAGTCCGGGAACAATACGGAAGGTGGAGAAAACCATGAAGGCCCTGGTCAAGAGCAAGGCGGAACCAGGCATCTGGATGGAGGACGTGGCGCCGCCGGAGGTCGGCCACAACGATGTCCTGATCAAGATCGCCAAGACCGCGATTTGCGGCACCGACGTTCATATTTTCAACTGGGATGCATGGTCGCAGGGGACCGTTCCGGTGCCCATGACCATTGGTCACGAGTTCGCCGGCACCGTCGTCGAGACCGGCGTCGAAGTCAAAGGCCTTGCGGTCGGTGATCGGGTCTCAGGCGAGGGCCATATCACCTGCGGTCACTGTCGCAACTGCCGGGCGGGGAAGCGGCATCTGTGCCGCAACACCGTCGGTGTCGGCGTCAACCGACCGGGAAGTTTTGCCGAGTACCTCAGCATCCCTGCGGTCAACGCGGTCCCTCTTCCCGAAAATATCTCAGACGACATCGCCGCCATTCTCGATCCCCTCGGCAACGCCGCCCACACGGCGCTGTCATTCGACCTTGTTGGAGAGGACGTGTTGATCACCGGCGCAGGGCCGATCGGCATCCTGGCGACGGCCATCGCGCGCCACGTCGGCGCCCGTTTCATCGTCGTAACCGATGTCAACGACTACCGGTTGGACCTGGCGCGCAAGATGGGGGCGAACCGGACCGTCAACGTCGGCGAAAACGAGATCGGCGGGGTCATGGACGAACTCGGCATGAAGGAGGGCTTCGACGTTGGGCTGGAGATGTCGGGCAACATCGAGGCGCTGAACGAGATGTTGCGTATCATGAACAATGGTGGCCGCGTTGCGCTGCTCGGCATTCCGCCCGGACCGGCGACCGTGGACTGGCACCAAGTCATCTTCAAGGGGCTCTTGCTCAAGGGCATTTACGGCCGCGAGATGTTCGAGACTTGGTACAAGATGACCGCCATGTTGCAGGGCGGCCTCGACATCTCGCCGATCATCACCCATCAACTGCCCATCGAGTCCTTCGCCGACGGCTTCGAGATCATGAACTCCGGTCGTTCCGGCAAAGTGATCCTGGACTGGGCGTGAGGGGGAACTCCAGCGGAAGCCGGAAAATCATCGCTTCGCTAAATCAGCGAGGGGAAGGCTGGTCATCTGGAACTGAAACTCGTTTGTTTATGCCGGGTACAAAGGGATCTGTTCGAATATTTGCCATCGGAGAGATCACGCCGACCGCCGCCGCCACGGTGGCCCCGAACTCGGTGCACCTGCGATGACGGTGCCGATCGTCAGACTTCACGACGCGCCGACATGGCCGAAGATCGCCATGTCGTGACCCATAGTCCGGTCAGCGTGGCAGGGCACCCCCTCGACCTGGCGGTCTCGATTTTGCCGTGGACGCCTCGGCGGAGAAGGACAAAGATGATAGGCTTACGATCGATTCATCCGGTGGAACACACGGGCTGCAACCAAGGGGTACGACATGGACCGCAATGACGTCGATTGGAAAGGCTATTGGATCGCGACCACGACGCCCTTCGAGAAGGACGGTTCGCTGGACGAAGCGGCGTTGCGCCAGGGGATGCGCAGCTATCCGGGGATGGGCATCACGGGCGTTCTTGTGAACGGCACCTCCGGCGAGTGGTTTTCGCAAACCGACGCCGAGCGTCGGCGGGTCGCCGAGATCGCCGTCGAGGAACTCAGCGGCAAGATCCCGGTGGTGATCGGCTGCACCACCTACACGGCCACCCATACCGGGGAGCTCGCGCGGCATGCCGAAACGATCGGTGCCGATGGCGTGTTGTCGACGCCCCCGCCCTACTGCGTGCCCTCACCGCGCGAGGTGATCCGCTACTTCCAGGACATGTCGGAATACGTCGACAAGCCGATCATGGTCTACAACTGGGCGCGCGGCACCAACGTGGAAATCAAATGGGATACGGCCGTCGAGCTCGCCAAGATCAAGAACCTCGTCGCCATCAAGGACAGCACCACCAACCGGCTGCAGATGATCGAGACGATAGAGAACGTCGGTGACAAGGTCCGCATCTTCGCCCCGTTGGTCAGCCGGCTCGGCCTCGCCGTGATCCGCGGCATCGGCGGCGACGGCAACATCGACGGCTGCCCCACCGCGGCGCCATTCGGATCGGACTTCTATGAATCCGTCGCGCGCGGCGACGACGAGCAGGCCAAGGCGGTGGCTGATCGCTATGTCGCCATGATGAGCAAACTGTCCCGTCCGGACTGGAGCAGCATCTACGGTACGTTGCAGGCGCAGATGAAGGCGTGCATGAACATGATGGGCCAGCCCGGCGGTTATCCGCGTCTGCCGATCTTGCCGATCGAGGATCCAGAGAGCCTGGCCGCGCTCCGCGAGATCCTGACCTCGGCCGGGCTCCTCGAACCCGCTGCGCGGGCAAAGGCGGTCTGAGCCGGAGCGTTCGCCCGGGTGACAGAGGGGAACCGGCGGCCCGAGGTTTCCGCCGGACCGCGCGCGCCGGCGTTCGTGGACGGTCGGGGGTCGTGCTAGCTGATGTACGGCACCAGCGGCGGTCAGGAATTTCCTTGCCGCCGCCGGATTTTTGCCCGAATTCAAGCGGTTCTGGCGCTTGCGCCTCGGATTGCGCGCGGCCAACCTAAATCGCTCGACCAAGGAGAGGCGCGATGGGAAAGAAGCTGAATACCGGCGACGCGTTTCCGCGCATGACGTTGCAGTTTACGGATGGCTCGCGCGTGACGCTGCCTGACGACCTTCGGGCCCATGTTAGCGTCGTCTTGTTCTACCGCGGCCATTGGTGAGGATTCTGCCGCCGTCAGTTGGGCGGCTTCGCAGATCGTTACGATGAACTTGCGGCACTCGGCGTCATGATTATCGCCGCCAGCGTCGACGGGGAAGACAAGGCGAAGGAGATCGCGGACGAATTGCCGTTCCCCGTCGCCTTCGGTTTGACGCGCGCCGAGGCGGACGAGCTCGGATCGTGGTGGGAGGAGCGGCGCGGAATCGTACAACCGTCGGAATTCATCGTCGACGACGCAGGAACGATCCTCCATGCGTCCTACAGCTCGGGTCCGCTCGCGCGCACCTCGGCGGACGACGTGATCCGTTTCGCGGGCCCATTGCAGCCGAGCACGCGCTAGAGATCTTGGATAGATGCTTTAGTACGGTCACGCGCGACGGAATCCGGATTCCGAGGAATCGGGGTGCCGGCAATCGTACAGGCAAACGCTTGCCCAAGTTTCAGGCAAAATTGCGCAATGGCGCAACAAGCAATACCACTTACGTTGCGTCTCATCTCGTTAACTGATTCCTTCCAAGCATTCACACCCCGCCGATGCGGGCCCTGAAACCGCCTCGATGTGACCGCTCCACCATGAACGAACAACGCTGCCGCCGGACGGATGAGGGGACGGCGCTGCTGCGCCAGGGTTTTCGACCCTTCTTTCTCGCGGCTGCGCTTTGGGCGGTCTTCGCTGTCGGCCTTTGGGTGCCGACGCACCAGGGATTGGTCTCGATTCCCACCGCCTTCGACGCCGCCTCTTGGCACGTGCATGAGGTGGTATTCGGCTTTGTGGCAGCCGCCATGGCCGGCTTTCTATTGACCGCCATACCCAACTGGACCGGGCGGTTGCCGCTCCAGGGATTGCCGCTGCTCGGTCTGTTCGCGCTCTGGGTGTTGGGGCGCATCGCCGTGATCGTCTCCGCTGCGATGGGTCCGATCCTTGCCGCCGCTCTCGACCTCGCCTTTCCGGCCGTGCTGCTCGCACTCGTGATGCGAGAAATTGTTGCAGGACGCAACTGGCGGAACCTCGTGATTCCAGCCATTCTCACCCTCCTCTTTGCAGCGAACCTGTGCATGCATTTCGAGGCGGCGGGCTGGACGCCCACGAGTGCATTGGGGCAGCGCCTTGGAATCGCCGCGGTGGTCTTGCTCCTCAACCTTGTCGGCGGACGTATCATTCCGAGTTTCACGCGCAACTGGCTCGCGAAGCGCGGCGACAAACACGTGCCCGCCCCGTTCGGTGTTTTCGATCGTGCCCAACTCGGGATCTTGTTCTTTGCACTTGCCGGTTGGGCGAGCGCGCCCGAACATCCCATCGCGGGCGTCGCGCTGATCACCGCCGGTCTCGCAAGCCTTGTCCGACTCATACGATGGCGCGGGTACCTGACGTATTCGGAACCCCTGGTATGGAGCCTCCATCTCGGTTTCGCCTGGGTGCCCGTTGGGCTCATCCTCACTGGCACGAGCGTCGCCGGTGCCGACGTCCCGCCGAGCGCTGGGTTGCACGCGTTGAGTGCCGGCGGGTTTGCCGCCATGATCCTGGCGGTGATGACTCGGGCTACTCTCGGGCATACGGGCCGGGACTTGCGCGCGGACAAACGGACGACGGCGATCTACCTTCTCGTGTTCTGCGCCGCCGTCACCCGAGTTGCCGCCGCGTTTCCGCTCCACGTCCAGCCGATTCTCCTGTGGGCCTCAGCCGCGCTTTGGATTTTGGCCTTCGGACTGTTCGCCATCATCTATGGGCGGTTCCTCGCCGGTCGTTGACGGCGAGATCCCGCAAGAACTCCCGAACTCAAGCCCCCTCACTCGAGCTCCCTGGGGACGACGAAGCTGTGCAGCCCACACGATCCGGGCGCGAGCTCTCGCCAGCGTTCGCCCGGAAAGACGAGCGTTGCCAACACCCCTGTCGGGAATTCCGCGCGCATTCGCGATAGCGTACCCTCGTGACCGTCGCCGGCGAGGTTTACCGCCAGGTCTTGCAGGGATGGGTTATGCCCGACCACCATCACCGATCCCGCCTCGTCTGGCAGCTGCCGCAACCGGTCTGTGAGCGCCAGGCTCTCTGAGTGGTAGAGGCCTTTTTCGAACTTGACGTCGGCCTCGGCGCCCAGGCTTTCGCGCACTCGCGCCAAGGTCTCGCGGGTTCTCAGCGCCGGCGAGCACAGGACGATCGCGGAGCGAATGTCCGCGATCCTTAAATACCGCTTCATTATCTTGCCGGCGCGGCGTCCGCGCGCGGCAAGCGGGCGGACGAAGTCATCCAACGTCGGGTCGGCCCAGCTCGATTTCGCGTGTCGGAGCAGATGGATAAGGCGCGGCGGCGCGCAAGCTTCTGAGGGGATCCACGTCGCCGCCGTGCCGATTTCCTTCAGCGCCTGGGGGAGGCCCTCAATCAGCTTCCGGAGCGCTTCGTCATCGACTTTCTGTACGGCGCCCGCGAGCGGCAACCATTCGCGACGCCGGCTCTCGGCCTCCGGCCAGTCGTCCAGCTCTGCCGTTACCCGCAGTGGATACACCGCGACCGAGCAAGTCCCGCCCCATTT
>JASMAE010000197.1 GCA_030754475.1 Rhodospirillales bacterium | reverse complement strand
ACCCTGTTGCAAAGGCCAGCGCGCAACATGCGGATCACGGTCGAAGGCGCGCTTGCGCCGGACGTGACAGCCAAGGACCTGATTCTTGCGATTATCGGGGAGATCGGCGCCGCCGGCGGGACCGGCCACGTCATCGAGTATGCGGGCGACGCCGTACGGGGGCTTTCCATGGAAGGCCGCATGACCATGTGCAACATGTCGATCGAGGGTGGCGCGCGCGCCGGGCTGGTCGCCGCCGACGAGGTGACGTTCGCGTATCTTAAGGGTCGCCCGATGGTGCCCAAGGGCGGTGCCTGGGAAGCGGCCGAAGCGTCCTGGAGAACCCTGGTCACCGACGCGGGCGCTCTCTACGAGCGCGAAGTGACGATCGACGCATCCGAGGTCGCGCCCCAGGTGACCTGGGGCACGAGTCCACAGGACGTTGCCCCGGTCACCGGTGTCGTCCCCGATCCCTCAGGCATTGCCGATGAGGGTCGCCGCCGCGCGATGGAGCGCGCGCTCGCGTACATGGCCCTCGATCCCGGCACGCCGCTCGCCGGCATCAAGCTCGACAAGGTCTTCATCGGCAGTTGCACCAATGCGCGCATCGAAGATCTGCGCGCCGCCGCCCGGGTGGTTGAGGGCCGGCGCGTGGCCGACGGGATCCAGGCGCTGGTGGTCCCGGGCTCCGGTCTCATAAAGCTTCAGGCCGAAGAGGAAGGTCTGGACCGCGTCTTCCTGGACGCCGGTTTCGAGTGGCGCGAACCGGGATGCTCCATGTGCCTCGCCATGAACGCCGACCGCCTTTTGCCCGGCGAGCGCTGCGCGTCCACCTCGAACCGCAACTTCGAGGGCCGTCAAGGTCGCGGCGGCCGCAGCCACCTGATGAGCCCCGCCATGGCCGCGGCGGGCGCCATCGAGGGATGCATCGCCGACGTACGCAAGCTTCGCTGAGGGAGGCGAAATGGAGCCGTTCACCACACTCACCGGCGTCGCGGCGCCGCTCGCGATGGTCAACGTCGACACCGACATGATCATCCCCAAGCAGTTCCTGAAGACCATCGCCCGGACCGGCCTCGGAAAGGGATTGTTTTACGAACTGCGCCACGACGAGAATGGGCGGGCGCTCGATTTCGTGCTCGACGCCGAGCCCTATCGGCGGGCCGCCATCCTGATTGCGGGCGAGAATTTCGGCTGCGGGTCGTCGCGCGAACACGCGCCGTGGGCGTTTCTCGACTTCGGCATCCGATGCGTCATCGCCCCGAGCTTCGCCGACATCTTCTTCAACAACTGCTTCAAAAACGGAATCCTGCCGATCGCGCTGCCGGCGGCGGACGTCGAGGCCTTGATGGGGGACGCCCGCGACCACAATCGGGCGACGCTGCGCGTGGACCTCGAGGCCCAGGAAATCACGCGGGTGGACGGCGAAAAGATTCCCTTCGACGTGGAGCCGTTTCGCAAGGACTGCCTCCTCAACGGACTCGACGACATCGCGCTCACCCTCGAGAAGGGCGCGGCGATCGACACTTTCGAGGATCGCCAGAGGGCCGCTCAGCCCTGGCTGTATTCGTGAGCCCACCCCGCGCCCAGGGCAAGGATTGTTCGCATGACTCGTAAGCACAAGCTCTTGCTGCTTCCCGGCGACGGCATCGGCCCGGAGGTCATGGACGAGGTTCGCCGCGTGATCGATTGGATGGGGAGGCAACGCGCGGTCGGCTTCGAGATCGCCGACGGCATGATCGGCGGCGCCGCCATCGACGCCGAGGGGACGCCGCTCAGCGACGAGACCGTCGCCCGGGCCAAGGAATCGGACGCGGTGCTGCTCGGGGCCGTCGGCGGCCCCAAGTGGGACACTCTTGCGTTCGACATGCGGCCCGAACGCGGGCTCTTACGCATCCGCAAGGATCTGAATTTGTTCGCGAATTTGCGCCCGGCGGTGGTGTTCACGGCCCTCACCGAGGCGTCGACATTGAAAGCCGAGGTAGTCCGCGGTCTCGACATCTTGTTCGTCCGTGAGCTCACCGGCGGCATTTATTTCGGCAAACCGAGCGCCATCGAGGTGCTCGCCGACGGCACGCGGCGCGGGGTCAATACGCTGGTCTACACGACGCCCGAGATCCGGCGCGTGGCGCGGGTGGCATTCGAGCTGGCGCGGATGCGCGCTGGCAGGGTCTGCTCGGTCGACAAGGCGAACGTCCTCGAGACCAGCGTCCTGTGGCGCGAAGAGGTACAAAACCTGCACGACGCGGACTACGCGGACATCGAGCTCAGCCACATGTACGTCGACAACTGCGCCATGCAGTTGATCCGCAATCCCAAGCAGTTCGACGTCATCCTTACCGACAACATGTTCGGCGACATCCTCTCGGACGAAGCCTCGATGCTGACCGGTTCGCTCGGAATGTTGCCGTCGGCGTGCCTCGGCGCCGCCGATACCGCGGGCCGCCGACTCGCCGTTTACGAGCCGGTTCACGGCAGCGCGCCCGACATCGCTGGCCAAGGCCTTGCCAACCCGCTCGCGGCGCTGCTTACCTTCGCCATGGCGCTGCGCTACTCGTTCGATATGATCGCCGACGCCGAACTCATCGAGACGGCCTGCCGCGACATCCTTGACGAAGGGCTGCGCACCGCCGACATCATGGAGGCGGGCAGGACCCAAGTCTCGACCGCGGAGATGGGCGAGGCCGTATTGCGCGCGCTCGACCGGCTCGCTACTTGAGCGGCAGCGCGCGCGCCGCGATAATGCGCCGATGCGCCGCGTCCTCGGCGTCGGGCCGCAATCGTGAAATGTCGGCGCACGAAGATCGCACGACTAGACCAGATCGCGGTCGGTCGCAATCGCCTGTGGCGATTCACCGACCGCGTGAATCTGGTCTACACTATTGAGCTTGAGCGGATGGGCGCGTTTGGTTGGAAACGCGATATGGCTCCAATCAAACGCGATCCGCCCTGTGTGAGGTGACCATGGGATATCGCTTGGCAATCGTCGGCGCGACGGGCAACGTCGGCCGGGAATTCCTGAGGATTTTGGACGAACGCGCCTTTCCCGCGGACGAAGTGGTCGCGCTTGCGTCTCCGAGTTCAATCGGCAGGGAGGTCTCGTTCGGCGAGGACAAGGTGCTGAAGGTGCGCAATCTCGCCGACTTCGACTTCGCCGGGATCGACATCGTGCTGTCGTCGCCGGGCTCCAAGGTCGCTGCCATCCACACCCCGCGCGCGGGCGCCGCGGGTGCGGTGGTCATCGACAACACCTCGCAGTTCCGCATGGACCCGGACGTGCCCCTGGTGGTGCCCGAGGTGAACGCGGACGCCATCGCCGGCTACCGCAAGCGCAATATCATCGCCAACCCCAACTGCTCGACGATCCAGATGGTGGTGGCGCTCAAGCCGCTCCTCGATCTCGCACCGATCACGCGGGTCGTCGTCGCCACCTACCAGTCCACCTCGGGTGCCGGCAAGTCGGCCATGGACGAGCTGTTCAACCAGACCCGCGGGGTCTTCGTGAACGAGCCCCCGGGCGCGCGCAGCGAAGACTTCACCAAGCAGATCGCGTTCAACGTCATTCCCCATATCGACGTGTTCATGGACGACGGCTCGACCAAGGAGGAATGGAAGATGGGGGTGGAAGCGCGCAAGATCCTCGGAGCCGACATCGCGGTGTCGGCGACTTGCGTGCGGGTCCCCACCTTCGTCGGCCACGCCGAGGCCATCAACGTGGAATTTGACGCACCCGTCAGCGAGGACGCGGCGCGATACGCGCTGGCCAACGCGCCCGGTATCGTGGTCGTGGATCACCGTGCCGATGAAGGTTACGTCACGCCGGTGGAGTGCGCCGGCGAGGACCCGGTCTACGTGAGCCGCATCCGCACCGACCCCACCGTGGACCACGGCCTCAGTCTGTGGGTGGTCGCCGACAATTTGCGCAAGGGCGCCGCCCTGAACGCGGTCCAAATCGCCGAGGTCCTGGCCGAAAATCACATGCGCAAGGCCGCCTGACGCACAACCGCCTGACGCCAATTCGTGGGGGCGCGCCTCCGGCCCATAGCGCATCGTCCAAGTTCGTGGGATGGCACCGGGCCGCATCCCGTCGCGGCGGCCCACGGCATCGTAAGATTGGAGCGGCCGGACCGGCGTGTGGGCTGGTTCCGCTTACACGGATAACGCGCTAGCCGCGGGTGCCCGGTTCAGCCGCCGCCTCGCCGTTCGGGGCGCCTTCTTCGGCGTGCGCCTTCCGGCGCTCGGTCCCCGCGTACAAGGGGTCTTGGCGGTGTCGACGGTCGGGTCCGAAGAAGCCCTCGCTCTTCACGAACGGACGCGGGTGCTCGATCGTCGTCACGATCCGCTCATAGAGCAGCTGCGCCGAGATCGGCTTGGCGAGGAATTCGCTCACGCCCGCGTCGCGGGCCTGGATCACGCGGTGCTCCTCGGAGTACGCGCTCACCATGATGATCGGGACGTAGGGGTTGGGGCTCTCATTCGGATCGCGGATCATGCGGATCAGCGTGATCCCGTCGAGTTTCGGCATCTCCCAGTTGGTGATGATGATGTCGGGATTCTGGCCGGCCTTGAGAAGCCGGAGCACCTCGATACCGTTGGCAGCTTCGGCGACGTGATCGCATCCGAGTACCCGGAGGACGGTCCGAATCAGGCTTCGCATGAACGGATTGTCCTCGGCGAGGACGACGTACACCTTTTCGAGGTCCAGATTCACCGGCGATTCCCCCGTCTCTTCGGTGTCAGACGGCCCGTAGCGCGTTCCGCCCATTATTCTCCGAAACGGGCGTCGGGCGCGAGGGGATTCGTCGTGCGCGGCGAGTCCGGACGTCGGCGCGTCAGCGAAGCCGCTCGGCCCCGAAGCGGTATCGTGGCCGAACCAGTTGGGCCTGGGCGGCGACGAGCGCCAGTTCGCTGGCGCCGATCTCGCTCGTTTTCGCGATGACCCCGAAGATCGACGCTGTTGCGCGAACGAGCGCGGTCCTAGTTCGGCGTCCGGCCAGCAGATGCCCCAGGAACAGGGCGGCGAACGCGTCGCCCGCGCCCTTGGCGAAGCATTTCAGAAGCGGCGTGGTGACGCGCCAGGCCGCATCACGCGTGACGCCCAGGACCGAGATGGCGTCCTTGGGTCCGTCCGAGGCTCGAAGCGAAGTCACCACCACCAACCGGGGGCCGCGATCGAGCAAGCCGTCGGCGGCGGCAACGGCGTCCTCGGTGGTCGCGACCGGGCGGGCGCTCAAGACCTCGAGTTCGAAGGCATTGGGCACGATCACGTCGGCGAGCGGGACCGCGTCGGAAGTGAGAAACCGGCGCACCTCGTCGGTGACGTACATCCCCTCGTCGCGATCCCCCATGACCGGATCGAGAACGTAGATCGCGTCCGGGTTCGCTTTTTTAATCTTCGAGACGGCCGCGAGCACGACCCTTCCTGTCGCCGCCGAGCCGAGGTACCCCGAAAGCACGGCCCGGCATCGCGGAAAGGCGGCCCGCGCCTGCAGGCCGGCGAGAAGCGCTTCGATCTCGGCCGGCTCCGCCACCCGTCCCCGCCACGCGCCGTACCCGGGGTGGTTGGAGTACTGGACCGTGGCGACCGGCCACACGTCGATCCCGAGGCGCTGAAGCACGGGCACGGCGGCGGCGTTGCCGACGTGGCCCAAGACAACCGACGACTGGACGGAAAGAACGCTCATTCGCCTCGCCGGTTTTCAACGACGGACGCGGCCGGAGTGCGGCCAAGGGGCCGAACGCCGTCGAGCGAATTCGCTCCGCATGTCCGGCCGCAGCGCCGAAATCGTGAACGCCACCTCATCGTGTCACATTATCGTCGCGGGCACACAATATCTTGTTGTTCTTGCGCGAAGCATCCGCTAAAAAAAGAGGCGTCAGGGTCGCGGGCTCTGGGATTCCCGCGCCGCGCCGTCGCAACGACGCTCCTGACGCCTCAAGGAGCCGGCCAGGCTCCGCGCCTGCGAAAGCGTGCTCCGTTTCGGCCCCGTGCCTTCCGCCCGGCGAGCCCTGGAAAGAGAACACCGACGCAAGACCGGGTTGGCGTGCTTCCGGCCGCAGCCGTCACCGGATCCGGCCATCCACACGCCACCGAGATCGGGGCGTCCCGCTGTCCCTTGCGCCTGAACCTCGCGCCACGGTCATGGCCCGAACGTCCAAACCCTGAGGGGTCTGACCCGTCCACGACCGGGACCGCTCCGCTCCCGCGAACGTTTGAAGACGACCCCGGCCGCCTTCATCGGTCCGCGCCGCTACCGCACGACCCGCCTCGCCCGAAGGGCGAAGCGCACCTTGCGACGCCGGAGTTCATCCGCAAACGGGAAGTGGATCCCCCCAACGGCGCCTAGCTTCGGTCTGCACGGCCGAAGCCGCGAGTCCCGCCACCAGCCGCCTCCCCGACGCCTCGGTGGCGCAAGCGCCGCCGTCCGCTCCGGGGGCAACGCCTTCCCGGGGAAACCGCAAAATCACAGGATTTATTGGTTCCCGCCAAGAAATCGCTGCACGGACGCCTTCACGTGCATCGATGATGATGAGTAGGCAACGCCTACGTTTCAATAAAAATTCTGCGGTCACTTGTTAAATCTTGTGAATAAATATCACCTGTTTACACATTTCACTCACACGTTATCCACAATATTGCCCACGCGCCTCGTATAACGGGCCGAGAATCATGACGTTATCCGACGCGCTTCCACGGCCTGAGAGTGATCGCACGCGGGCGAGGACGGCCGCCGATCATCGCGGCGCTCGGCCCGGGATTGGGCGTGCGCGTGGAGCGGCCCAGCGAATCCGCGCGATGGCGCAGCCTTCGGGGGCGCAATTGACTTCAATCTGGCGAGCGTATAAACGGGTCGGCGCACTTGACGAGCGGTCCGGGGCTGCCGCCCGGAACCCGGTTGCACAGAGCGGGTGACCATGGCGACGCAACAGCAGCGGCCTCTCTCTCCCCACCTCATGATCTACCGCCCACAGATGACGTCGGTGCTGTCGATCACTCATCGATTCACGGGCGTCGCGCTGTCGTTCGGGGCGCTGGTGCTGACCTATTGGTTGACCTCGGCGGCCTATGGGCCCGAGGCGTTCACCCGCGCGCAAGCCGTCCTCGGAAGCTGGTTCGGCCGGCTCGTGCTGTTCGCACTCACGTTCTCGTTGTTCTTCCACTTTTGCAATGGCATCCGTCACCTCGCCTGGGACGCGGGCTGGGGCTTCGAGATGAATCGGCTCCGGGCCACCGGCTGGCTGGTGGTCGCGGCGTCCGTGCTGTTGACGCTGGCGAGCTGGCTCGCGGCGTACGCGGTCGCGGCGGGAGCCTGACCCCATGGACATGCGTTCACCCATGGGTCGCGTTCGCGGCCACGGCTCGGCCGGCGAGGCGACGGCGCATTTCTGGGCCCAGCGCATGACCTCGCTCGCCCTGATTCCGCTTAGCCTTTGGTTCGTGTTCGCCGCGGTCTCTCTGGTCGGCGCCGATCACGCGACGTTCAAGGCGTTTCTCGGCCATCACGGCAACGTACTCTTGACGGTGCTCTTCGTCTTGGTGCTGTTCCGCCATGCGCAACTGGGCCTGCAGGTGGTCATCGAGGACTACGTCCACGCCGATGGCTCCAAGCTCGCGAGCCTAATCGCGGTCAAGTTCCTGGCCGCACTCGGCGCCGCCAGTTGCGCGCTGGCGGCGATCAAACTGGCTTACGGGAGCTGAGAGTCGGGTGGCGGAAGCGTACGAAATCGTCGATCACGTCGTAGACGTGGTCGTTGTTGGAGCGGGCGGCGCGGGGCTGCGCGCCGCGCTCGGGACCACGGCGGCGGGACTCAAGACCGCCTGCGTCACCAAGGTGTTCCCGACCCGGAGCCACACGGTCTCGGCCCAAGGCGGCGTCGGCGCGGCGCTCGGCAACATGGGCGAGGACGACTGGCGCTGGCACATGTACGACACCGTCAAGGGCTCCGACTGGCTGGGCGACCAGGACGCGATCGAATACATGTGCGCCAACGCGATTCCCGCTGTCCTCGAGCTCGAGCACATGGGGGTGCCGTTCTCGCGCACGCCCGAAGGCACGATCTACCAGCGCCACTTTGGCGGGCACATGCGCAACTACGGCGAGGCCCCGGTGGAACGCGCCTGCGCCGCCGCCGACCGAACCGGGCACGCCATCGTGCACACCCTCTATCAACAGTGCCTCAAGCAGAACGCCGAGTTCTTCGTCGAGTACTTCGCGCTCGATCTCATCATGGACGACGACGGCGCCTGCCGCGGTGTCGTCGCGTGGAACCTGGACGACGGCACCATTCACCGCTTCTCCGCCGCCGTCACCGTGCTCGCGACCGGCGGTTTCGGGCGGAGCTACTTTTCGTGCACGTCCGCCCATACCTGCACGGGCGACGGCAACGGCATGGTGGCCCGCGCGGGCCTGCCGCTTCAGGACATGGAGTTCATTCAGTTCCACCCCACCGGCATCTACGGCGCGGGCTGCCTAATCACCGAAGGCGCGCGCGGCGAAGGCGGCTACCTCACCAACGCCGACGGTGAGCGGTTCATGGAACGTTACGCGCCGACCGCCAAGGACCTGGCGTCGCGCGACGTGGTCAGCCGGGCGATCACCATCGAGATCCGCGAGGGGCGCGGCGTCGGACCCGCGCGCGACCACGCGCTTTTGCATCTCGAGCAGCTGGGCGCCGACGTGCTCGCCCAGCGCCTGCCGGGCATCACCGAGACCGCGCGCGTCTTCTCGGGCGTCGACGCCACGCGCGATCCGATCCCAGTGCTTCCCACCGTGCACTACAACATGGGCGGAATCCCGTCGAACTACATGGGCGAGGTCCTGAACCCCACCGCCGACGACCCCGATGCGGTGGCGCCCGGGCTCATGGCGATCGGCGAGGCGGCGTGCGTCTCGGTTCACGGCGCCAACCGGTTGGGCACCAACTCGCTCCTCGACATCGTCGTTTTCGGCCGCGCCGCGGCGTTGCGCTGCGCCGAGATCCTGTCTCCGGGCGCGGCGCACCCGCCGTTGCCCGAACGTGCGACCGAGGCCATCCTCGAGCGGTTCGATCGTTTGCGTCATGCGTCGGGCGCAACCAAGACCGCCGAAGTCCGCCTCACCATGCAACGCGCCATGCAGGAGAACGCGGCCGTCTTCCGGACCGCGGACGTCCTCGAAGACGGGTGCCGCAAGATCCAGGACGTGGCGGCGAGCCTCTCGGACCTTCAGGTCAGCGACCGATCGCTCATCTGGAACAGCGACCTGGTCGAGACCCTCGAGCTCGAGAATCTGATCGCGTGTTCGCTGAGCACCATGCACTCGGCCGCGGCGCGCACCGAAAGCCGCGGCGCGCACGCGCGCGAGGACTTCCCCGATCGCGACGACGAGAACTGGATGAAGCATTCGCTCGCCCGGATGGACAGCGGCAATCGGGTGACCATGAGCTACCGGCCGGTGCACGCGCGAACGCTCACCGACCAAGTTGCATACATCGAACCGGCGGCACGAATCTACTGATGGCGGGCACAGGCAAAAGGCAGGCGCGCGATGGTTGAGTTCTCGTTGCCGCCGCGCTCCAAGGTGCGCCCCGGGCGCACCCACAAGGCCGCGCCAGACGCGGTGCGAATGAAGCGCTTTCACGTCTACCGCTACGATCCGGATTCGGGCGACAATCCGCGTCTCGACACCTTCGAGATCGACTTGGATGCGTGCGGGCCGATGGTCCTCGACGCGCTTCTCAAGATCAAGAACGAGGTCGACACCACGCTCGCATTCCGCCGCTCGTGCCGCGAGGGCGTTTGTGGATCATGCGCCTTCAACATCGACGGCACCAACACGCTCGCGTGCATCAAGCCCATCGACGAGATCCGCGGCGACGTGAAGATCTATCCGCTGCCGCACATGGCCGTCGTCAAGGACCTGGTGGTCGATCTGTCGCTGGCCTACGCCCAATACGCCGCGATCGAGCCGTGGCTCGAGACCGAGTCGACGCCGGCCGATCGCGAAAGGCGCCAGAGCCCGGAAGAGCGCGCCAAGCTGGATGGCATGTGGGAGTGCGTCCTTTGCTTCTGCTGCCAGACCAGCTGTCCGAGCTATTGGTGGAACCCGGAGAAATACCTGGGTCCGGCGATCCTCCTGCAGGCCTATCGCTGGATCGCCGATTCCCGCGACGAACACACGGCCGAGCGGCTCGACTTCCTGGACGATCCTTATCGGCTCTACCGCTGCCACACCATCATGAACTGCACGTCCACCTGCCCCAAAGACCTCAACCCCGGCAAGGCGATCGCCGAGATCAAGAAGCTCCAAGCCCAGCGGCGTTAGCGGCCGGCCGCCGGCGGCGCTATAAACGGACCGCGCGCTGGCCGCGCTATCGCAGCGCGATCTTGCCTTCGATCACCTGATCCAAGCCCACCGCCTCGATCGAGAGCGTCATGCGCGCCTCAACGCTCGCATCGCCTTTGAGGCGGCCCGCGGCGAGCGCGTCGCGCACCACGCCCTCGATCTCGCGCTGGGACGTGACGCCCACCTTTTTCAAG
The DNA here is from genome assembly GCA_030754475.1 of Rhodospirillales bacterium. GTDB lineage: Bacteria > Pseudomonadota > Alphaproteobacteria > Rhodospirillales > JASLLV01 > JASLLV01. The sequence goes on along the minus strand of JASMAE010000197.1, from coordinate 303 downwards.
AACTTTCGCACTTTCATGTTGAAAACGTCCTCGTCTATCCGAACCTCCTTGTCCATGGATAGAGAATTGACAGCCCGTGCGCCGCTCGGCGCGCGCGCAGACGTTCCAGCTTCACCGACACCGGGCGCGCGAGCAACCGCGCCCTCGATCTCGTGCTCGACCGCCATCCCGATTCCCCTTGCACTTCCGATGGTTAACCCGGCCCGCGCAGGGCCGAAGCGCGGCCTTTCCCTTGCCCTTGCGGACGTTTCCCTGTAACAACGCACCCTGTGCTCGCGCCGCGCGAATGGCGCGGCGCGGTCG
>JASMAE010000196.1 GCA_030754475.1 Rhodospirillales bacterium | reverse complement strand
GTCCGCCAGCAGGCCGAAGAGTGCCCGTCTTCCAGCGGCTCGAGAGGCGGGATCTCGCTGGCGCACCTGTCGACCGCATAGCGGCAGCGCGGCCGGAACGCGCATCCGTCGTCGAGGCGCGAGAGATCCGGCGGCTGGCCTTCGATGGGGTCGAGCTTCTCCCTGCGCGGCTGGTCCATGCGCGGGACCGAGCGCAGCAGGGCGAGGGTATAAGGGTGCGACGGGCTGTGGTAGATCTGCCGGGCGGTGCCGCTTTCGATGATCTTTCCCGCGTACATGACGTTCATCCGATCCGCGTAACGGGCCACCACCCCGAGGTTATGGGTGATGATGATCAGCGCGACGCCGAAGCGCCTGGTCAGGTCCTTCATCAGCTCCAGAATCTGGGCCTGGATCGTCACGTCGAGGGCCGTGGTCGGCTCGTCGGCGATGATCAGTTTGGGCTCGCACGACAGCGCCATGGCGATCATCACCCGCTGGCGCATCCCGCCGCTGAAGTGATGGGGGTATTGGGTCAGGCGGCGCTCGGGATCGGATATCCCCACCGTCTCCAGCAGCTCGATGGCCCGCGCGCGCGCCGCGCTCGCCGACAGGCCGAGGTGCTCGACCAACGTCTCGGTCAGCTGAAGCCCGATGGAGAGCACCGGATTGAGCGACGTCATGGGCTCCTGGAAGATCATCGCGATCTCGCTGCCCCGCACGTCGCGGATCTCCGCTTCGCTAAGCCCGAGCAAATCCTTGCCGTTGAAGCGGATACTGCCGTCGACGATGCGCCCCGGCGGAGACGGGATGAGCCGAAGAATCGACAGCGCGCTCACCGTTTTTCCACACCCCGATTCGCCCACGATAGCGACCGTTTCCCCCTCTTCCACGTCGTAGGAAATGCCGTCGACCGCTCTTACCGTCCCGGCGGCCGTGACGAACTGGGTGCGAAGATTCTCGATCTCGAAGAGCTTGGGCACCATCTCACCTTGATTCTTGTGCCGTCGATTTGTCGCCAGGGAAATCTAAAGCGGATCGCGATTGATTGGAATCGCGATTCGGTCGCAGTTGACCGCGATCCGCTCTAAACGCCCGCCGGGACGCCCCGTCCCTACTCGGAGGGGCTCCTCCCACCTTTGCCCGCCGCCACTCCCGCCGCCGGTGCTTCGCCCCGACCCAACGGACATCGAAGTGGGGACGACGAACGCTCTTCCGGATCTCATGGTGAACGATACCCCGGAGTCTGAGACCGGGCTCGGCGCGGGCGAGCTCGAAGCGGTCTACGAAGACGCGACCCGCCTGCTTGCCGAGATCCCGTGAGACCACGCCGGCATCTTTTGGGTATCGCGGTCCTCGTCCTCGTGATCGCAGGGGCAGCACAACTGTTCTCGGCGAAGATGGAGCGCACCGGCGCCGAGTCGCGCGACCAGGCGCCGAGGCCCGAAGACGCGACCCCGCCACGCGAAACGGCTGTGCCCAGCGGTTCCCTCCGCCTGGTGCCGCTTTACGCGGCCGGCGACTTGCTCGTCGCCTTGGACGAGTCCAAGGCGAAGGCCCCCGAGAAGACCCGCTCCGCCGAACCGAAGGAAATCCAAGACCCGCCCGAGCGCCCAACCGTCCAGAATCAGCCCGTGGCCATCGTCAACATCGCCTCCGAGATGGGCCGGATGGGCAACCCGCGCTCGATCCCCTACGGCGTCAGCAAGGCGGCCGTGATCCAACTTAGCCGCGCCATGGCCCTCGATTTGGCCCGTGACAACATCCGAGTCAACGCCGTCGCGCCCGGCGGAACGCGCACCCCCATGCTCGAGCAATCAATCGTCGCCCAGGGCTACGAGGTCGAGGAAGGGCTGATCGCCTACAGCCGCCGCGTTCCCATGAAGCGGTTCGCGCGCATGGACGAGGTGACGCCGGCAATCCTGTTCATCGCCTCGGACGCCGCGTCCTACATCACGGGCGCGGTGCTGTCGGTGGATGGCGGCACGACCGCCACCGGTCCCGGCGCCCCGCTCGAGGACGCGAAGACCGCATAACCGGCGTCCGATCAATCGAAGACCACGCGGGGAAAGTAAAACGAGACCACCCAGTTCGGCCGGTCGACAATCTCGTTGATACGCAGGTCCCCGCAAACACTGCACAGGATGTAGGCGTCCACGGGCGACATCCCGTGTTCCTTCGTAAGCACGTCGATCATGCCGCGGACGGCGTTGCGGGCGCTCTCCATCAAATCGGGGCCGATTCCGGTCGCGATCTCGTAGCCCTTGGCGTCCAGATGGCGCGTAACCGGTCCCGGCGTGACCACACGGGGAAACGCGGGCGCCGCGCCCTTGACCAGATCGAGCGTGAGCGTGACCGTCATGGGGCTTTCGAGCGCGACCCCGCACACCTCGCCGTCGCCTTGCACGGCGTGGGTGTCGCCCAGCGACAGAAGCGCCCCCGGCGCCTCGATGGGAAGATACAGCACGACCCCGGTGCTGAGGTCGCGGAAATCCATGTTGCCGCCCACGCGCCGGGGCGGCAGCACTTCGTGGCGCCCGGGCGCGCCGGGCGCCACGCCGATGGTGCCGCAAAACGGTTTCAACGGCACCCGTCCGCCCGGCCCATAGGCCGCCGGCGTGCCGAAGTTCGTTTCATATTTCCAGAAGTGGAGTTGCGGGTCCGGGAACTCGTCGGCGAGCAGCCCAAAGCCCGGAATGTTGGCCGCCCACCCGGCGCCCGAGGCAGCGTAGTCGACGAAGGTGATCTTCAGCGCGTCGCCGGTTCGGCGCCGTCGACGAAAACCGGCCCGGTCACGGGGTTGATTTTTTGCCAATCGATGTTGGCGAGGTCGCCGACTTGCATGCCGGACTTGACCTGGCCGCCCGAGGCGTCGATGGCTTCGATCTCGACCGTATCCCCCGGTGCGACGGTGATTACGGGCGAGATCGCGTTGTCCCAACCGAAATGGTGGTCGTGTTTGTGGATCGTATGTTTCATTGCGTCCTCCCGTCGGCCGTGGACCGCTTCGTTCGGCGGCGATGGTAGCACGGAACTGGTCATAGTTGGTGACATCCACCGCCTCACCCATTGCAGCCTTCCGCCGCTCGGATCGACTTGGCATAAGCGATGAGCGTCTTGATCGCATCGAGTTTGGAGTGGAGTGATATTCCGTTCCGCCCACCGATGCTCTGAATCGCACGCTCAGCCTCAGGAGGCATCTTCTCGAGGTCCATGTGGACGAGTTCCATCCTCATCGA
>JASMAE010000195.1 GCA_030754475.1 Rhodospirillales bacterium | reverse complement strand
TCGGCGCGGTTGATGCCGGCGGCCGCGACCTGGATCAAAACCTCGCCCGCGCGCAAAGAGGGCAGCGGACGAATCCCGGGCTTGAGCACCTCGGGTCCGCCGGGCTCGGTGATTTCGATGCAGGTCATGGTTTCGGGTAACGTCTCGCTCATGCTCGCGCTCCTCTTGGTCGGTCCGTGCCCCGTCTGGCGCGGATCGTGGTTGATCGGACTCGCGATACGGATCCAACCAGGCGCGCCAATCCGCTCTATTTCAATAAGATAGACCAGACTCACGGGCCCGCCGGAACGCGCTTATGCGATTCCGACCGACCACGATCTGGTCTAGTATGTTGGCGCACTACTGACAAGCGCCGTTGGAAAAGGGAGACGAGAACCCATGGATCCCGACGATCTTGAACCCCGGTCCGCCAAGCCCGTCCCGAAGAACTTAGAGGTGATGTCGATCGAGGCCTTGGCCGACTATGTCGCCGAGCTCGAGGCCGAGATGGCGCGCGTTCGCGCCGCCATCGCCGCCAAGCGCGAAGCCCGCTCGGGCGCCGACGCCGTCTTCAAGCGTTGAGTTCGCGTTAAGGGAAATTTAATGACTTGCGCCTAGGTTTGGCTGCGGATGGAAGGCAGTCGCTTGGTGCGACCATTTCAGTCTTTCATTCCTCTTCAAAGCCTCCCTGTTGAACTTGCGCCGCCTTTCCATAGGCGGCGCTTTTTTTCGTCCGTTCCCTTGACCGGGGAAGGCGGTAGAATCTAGACTCGCGGCGATCGTTCGAACGCGAGTTCGACAGGGAGATCAAGAAGCGAATTCGGGAACCGCCGAAAACGGCTGGTCCCGAATTTTTCGACCGCCGCTCGATCGCCGCTCGGTGCGGTCGCGTGCATGGGCGCGGACGCGCCCGCTACGTCCCTCAGTCGCTGGCGGTCTCGACAACACTTTGCGCCTGGGCTCCGGGCGCCGCGCCGGGTGGGGCCGGACTCGCCGCGCCGGCCGGGGCCGTCTCGGAGGTTTGCGCGACGGGCGCGGGCGTAGCTGCCGGGGCCGGTTGCTGAACGCCTCCGGCATCCTGGGCCGCGGGCGTCTCGGCCGCGGCGGCGATGGCGCCGTCCTCCCACGCGACCTCATAGAGTGTGACGGGATCGGCAAATCCCTTCATCTCGAACCCGCCGCGGTTTGCAAACTGCAGCTCCTTGCCGGCGCAAATCCCGCGAACGATTTCGGATACCAGGATTTCACCCTTTTGCGCTTTGTCGACGATGCGCGCGGCGAGCTGGACCGTGGTTCCGAACAGATCGTCGTCTTCGGCGATGGGTTCGCCCGCGTTGATGCCGATCTTGAGGACCAAGGGCAGATCCGGGTCGGCCGCGTTTTGGGCCTTCGTATCGCGTTGGATGAAAATTGCCGCTTCGACGGCGTTCGACGTGGTCGGGAACGACGCCATTATGCCGTCGCCGGTGTGTTTGATCTCTTTGCCCGCGTGTTTCGAGAGCGCGTCGCGGACGATTCGATTGTGGGTCCGAACGACTTGCTGGGCGACCGCGTCTCCCCTCGTCTGCGTCAGTTTCGTCGAACCGACCATGTCGGTGAACATCACCGAGATCGGGCCTCCAGATTCCTCTCGTTGCTTGGGCTTGTTCCATTCAACGAGCGCCTTCTCGAGTTTCTCGGCGCCTTCGGCATTGCCGGAGACGTGGGCGTTCATCGCGTTCCGCCCTTCGTGATACATTTGCATGTATCGGGAATCGGCCAGCAGGTATTCGTCGCATTTGAGCGAGAACGAATCCGCCTGCTCTTTCCTGAAACCGATGATCTGAACGCTGTCGCTGAGGATCCGCGAGGTCGAGCCGTCGTCGAGATTGCGCGACCGGGCCAAGCCCTCGCACGCACCCGCGAGAAACAGGTTGACCCCGAACTTGTTGAACGCGTCCAACTTCTGTTGGCCGGCCATCGCCCGCTCGAGCGACTGGCCCAGGAACGCCATCATGAACACCTTCTGCTTTTCGCCTTCCGGCGAAAGAGGCTCGTCGACGTCCTCGTGCTCGTCTTCTTGATCATCCTCTTGTTCCGCCCGTTCCTCGCCTTCTTCCGCCGGTTCCTCGCCTTCGTCCGCTTCGGTCGCGGGCTCGTCCGCGCTTTCGTCCCGCGGTGCCGGCTCTTTGCGCGGGGCCTCCTGCTTCTTTGCGCGCTCGGCGACCTTTGCGGGCCTGCGCGCCCGCCGTTTCACCGGTTCGCTATCCAACAGCGAAGCATCGTGCTTGAGAAAGGACCAGGCGAGCGGCAACGCGAACAACAGGAAGGTTCCGACGAAGACGCCGAACATCACGTTCGCCTGGAGGTTTCCCGACATCGTCATGCCGAGGCTAGAGAGCTGCCTGAGCGCCAGCACCACCAGTCCCGTGGCGACCGAGGCGATGGCGATGCAGCTCAGCGTCACCAGCAGAAGCTTGGTGACGATACCCATTTTTGTGGTCTGATTGGCGGCGGCGCGGGGTTTCGGGGGTGCCATTTTCGACGCTTCGCGCCCACTTTCGGCACGAGCCCCCCGGCCCGAAGAATCCGCGCCCCTTTCCGTATTGGGTGGCCGCGGCTGCGGCGCGAGCCGCGGCGGCGGGTACGAGGGCCGGCGCGAAGAGGGGGCCTTCGCATCCTTGTAAACCGTCGTTTCCTCGGCGGTACCGTCGGCGGAATCGTAGGTTTCCCGGACTACCCGGACGGCGTCGATCTTGGGCATCTTGACCAGCGATTTCGCCTCGCTGATCGAGGCCTCCTTTTCGCCCGCCCCGTGGCGCGCGTGGATTTCCCACCGGCCGCCCTGTTGGACGTACACCTCAAATGTGACGTTGCGGGCCACGCCTCCTCCGATGGCGGTTCAACTTCCGTCGCCGCACCCGCCTTGCGCCGCCGGGTGCTTTAGGCGATGCGATGATGAACGAGGTGCCGAACTCGCCAATTCTTTCAAATCAAACGCGAATCCCGTGCATCATAACCCGAGATCGTTCCTCGGGCAAACACGCGTGCACACAGACCACGCCCGCGTTTCAGGTGCGCAACCGGAGCTCCTTCGGGTCGGCGCGGAGGGTGGACGCGCCGCTTCCGCGTCGTCTAGCTCTTAACCTTGAAATCGCTGAAGCGTTTATTGAACTTGGCGAGCTGGCCGCCACTGTCCATGAGCCGGTGAACACCCGTCCATGCCGGATGGGTGCTCGGGTCGATGTCGAGCTTTAGCGTCGCGCCGGGTTCGCCCCAGGTGGAGCGGGTCTGGAACGACGTCCCATCGGTCATCACGATCGTAATCTCGTGATAGTCGGGGTGGATGTCTTTTTTCACGGCCTTCCTCCACGCGTTCGCGGCCCCCTTTATAGCGATCGTCGAGGTTGGATTCAAGGACCGGCGCGCGGCTTCGGCCGCAGCAGCCGCAGGCTGATTACGGTTACGAAACCCATGACCACGGCACCGCCGACGAACGGCCAGTGCCGACCCAGGCCGGCGAACAGGAACCCGGCCCACGCCGGCCCGACGGCGCGCGCGAACGTCGATGCCGCGCGGGTTGCGCCGAAGACGGCGCCCTGGCTTCCCTGGTCCGCGCGAAACGAAATGAGACTGTTCAACGAGGGCGTGATGACGCTGAAGCCGTAGGCCAGCACGGTCATCGCCGCGAGCAACGGAAAAAGCGAGGTGCACAGCGGAATCGCCAGGCTACCCAAGGCGAGCGCCACGGCACCCTGGACGATCATCGCGCCCTCGCCGAAACGTCTCGTCAGCGGGCCGATGAGCGTGCCTTGGATGAGCGCGCTCAGGGCGCCGATGAAGGCGAACAGGTATCCGTTCTGTTGCGGTCCCCAACCGAGCTGGCGTTCGGACCACATGGCGAAAGTCGCCTCCATGCCGGCGAAGGTGAACGTGGCCAGAAATGTCAGCAGGATCGCGACGTTGAGAGCCCGGTTCCGAAGCACTTCGCTGACGTTGTCCCAATAGCCTCGAATCGCATGTGCAGAGGCGCCGGTTCGCGCCTCCGGCGCGAGCGATTCTCGAAGAAAGAACACGGCGGCGAGCAACGCCGCGATCGACAACCCAGCGGCGGCGAACGCGGGCAAGTGGAAGTTCGCGCTCGCCGGGTCGGGTCCGGCGAGGATGCCTCCGATCGCCGGCCCGGACATGAAGCCGAGCCCGAATGCCGCGCCGATGAGTCCCATCCCCTTGGCTCGCCCCTCGGGAGGCGTTACGTCTGCGACGTAGGCGAAGGCGGCGGCGATGTTCCCGGCCATGGCGCCGCCCAGGGACCGGGCGGCGAACAGCATCCACAGGCTGTCGGCCATCCCCAGCCAGATGTACGACACCGTCGCGCCGGCCAGGCTCATCAACAGAACCGGCCTCCGGCCGATGCGGTCGCTCAACCCGCCCCACAGCGGCGCCGAGAGGAACTGGGTGAAGGAATAGCTCGCCATCAAGAGCGCGACCGTGTCGGGCTCGGCGTGGAAGTGTTCGCCGTAGAACGGCAAGAGCGGAATGATGATCCCGAAGCCGATCAGATCGATGAGGACGACGAGAAAAAGGGCAACCATGACAATGGGCTGACGCGCGGGGGGGGGCGCCCGAGGCGCCGTTAGCGTTGGGTGAGTTTCAACTCGATACGGCGGTTGAGCCGATAGGCGGCTTCACCGCGCCGGGAATCGAGCGGTTGAAACTCGCCGAATCCGGTCGCGGCCAGCCGATTTGCCGGAATCCCGAGTTCCGTGAGGAACTTGACCACAGACGTGGCGCGGGCGGTCGAAAGTTCCCAATTCGACGGATACTGGGCCGTGCGGATGGGGATGACGTCGGTGTGGCCGTCGACGCGAAGAATCCAGTCGATCTCGGGCGGGATCCGCTCGGCGACCTCGCGCAAGGTTGCCGCGAACTGCTCGACCTGGCCCCGACCCTCTGGGCCGATCTCGGCCGAGCCAGTCGCGAACAGTACCTCGGACTGAAACACGAAGCGGTCGCCGACGATGCGAACACCGGGTCGATCGCCGAGAACTTCGCGCAGTCGACCGAAGAATTCGGAACGATAGCGGGCCAGCTCCTGCACCCGGCTTGCGAGCGCCGCGTTCAAGCGCTGCCCGAGCGACGAGATCTGGACCTTCTGCTGCTCGGCCACGCTTTCCGAGGCTTCGAGCAGGCTCGCGAGCTGGCGCAATTGTGCGCGCAGCGCCGCCATCTGCTGGTTGAGAAGCGCCACTTGTGCGCGCGCGGTCTCGGAGATTTCACGCTCATCGCTCAACGCGCTGGTCGAGCGCGCAACCTCGGCCCGGGATGCGGCGACGTCCTCCTCGAGGCTTTGCTTGAGCGCCCGTAGGGCGGCGATCTGGTTCGACAGAGTGGTCAATTCGCTCGCTTGCGCCTCGATCCTCGCCCGGTCGGAAATCATGGTCTCGAAGGCGTCATCGAGCTCGCGGCTGAGCGCCGTCGAGCGCGCCTCGCTTTCGCTCAGGCTCAACGACAACGATTCGACGCGGGTCGTCATTTCGTCTCGCGTCGCCACCGACGCTTGAAGCTCACCGGAAAGCTGGGCGAGGTCGAGGCGAAGATCGACGTTGGCGCCGCGCTCCAGCGCCAGCAGGTCGGCCAGTTCGTCGATCTGGGACTGCAACCGCACCAGTGCGGCGTCGCGGCCGGAGATCGCCTCGGTGAGAAGGAACTGGGCGAGGACGAAGATCATCAACAGGAAGATGATGACCATCAGCAACGTCGCCAACGCGTCGACGAAACCGGGCCAGATTTCGGACGCGCGACGGCTTCGGCGGGACAGTGTCGCCATGACGGGGTCGCGGGCGGCCGACTAGCGCTCGGCTTCTTCGGCGATGGCCGCGATGGTGCGGGCCAGCAGTTTGATCTCGCTTCGCACCTGTTGGATGATCTCTTCGCGACCGGCGCCGATGTCGTCGACAAGCCGGGCCATGTAAACGTCGATGTTGCGGATGTGGGAGCGCGTCGCCTCGTCCAGTTCGCCCGTCGTCGGCAGGCTCATTTCGGAAAGTCGACCCAGGATCGGCTTCATTTCCATCTGGTTCTCGGCGAGGCGCATCATCAGCGCCTGCTCGGTCCGCATGTGGTCGGTGAGCGTTTCAAGTTTCTCCATCAATGCCATCAGGTTGTCGTTGGCGGAGATGCGGTGTTCCTCGCCGCGGGTCAGCGTCCTTTGCAGGTTTTCCAAGCCCTCGGCGCTTTGCTCCAGGAGCGCCTCGACATAGGCGGGAACCGACTGATCGCCGTCCGACGAGAGCGCGCCGCTCGACAACCGCGTCAGGCTCGAGAGCCAGTCCTCGAGATGGTTGTAGAAGTGGTTCTGGGCCTGGCCCGCCTGGAGATCCAGGAAGCCGAGGATCAAGGAGCCGCCGAGGCCGAACAGCGAAGTGCTGAACGCCGTCCCCATTCCCGAAAGCGGTGCCGCCAGTCCGCTTTTCAGGTTGCCGAACATAGTTGCCAGATCGCCGCCTTCCACCGATAGCCCGGCGATCACGTCGCTGACCGCCGAGACCGTCTGCAGGAGCCCCCAGAAGGTTCCCAGCAGGCCCAGAAAGATGAGCAGCCCGATGGTGTAACGTGAGATGTCGCGCGATTCCTCGAGTCGCGCGCTGATGCCGTCGAGGAGCGATCGCATCGACATCGCCGAGAGTTTGAGCGGGCGCCCTTGTTCGCCCAGCATCGTCGCCATCGGCGCGAGGAGTTTCGGGCCGCGCGCCCGAGATATCACCGACTGGTCGCGCCGAAAGCTCTCGATCCAGTCGGTCTCGGGGTAAAGCTGGATGACCTGGCGGACGTTGTAAAATATCCCCATGAGCAGGACGCCGAGGATCAGCCCGTTAAGAGGGGTGTTGGCGAGGAAAGTCTCGCGAAGCGGCACGATCAGCAATCCGAGAAGGACCACGACCGCGGCCATGAACAACGACATCCGGACCAGAAATCGTCGTGGCCTGGTCATCGTTCGATGGCCTCCAAGGTCAAATCGATGACGGGCCGCGCATCATCGCTCGGCGACGATCACGTCTACGCGATTTACCGGCTCTTCCGTGGTTTTGTTACCCAGCGCGCGAACGTCGATACGGGTGCTGCGCACGCCGTTGTCGATCAACAGTGACCGTACCGCAAGGGCGCGCGACAACGACAAACGCCGCGCCTTGCTCGACGAGAGCGACTCGCCACCCGCGTAGGCGAGAAGCTGCACCCGCAACTCGTTGCGTCCCTTGAGCCCCTCGGCCAGCGCGATCAGCTTCTCTTGCTCTGGCTCCGAAACCTTCGCAACGTCGGCCGCGAACGTGAGTTTCAACGAGCTTCCCGGCAAAAGCGTCATCGCGCCCGGGGTCCGTGCGGCCTGCTCGGGGGATGCCTGCGGCACCTTCGGCGCGACTTTGGCGGTGGCGACCGGCGGTGGCGTAGTCGTCGGCGGGGGTGGGGGCGCCACCACCTCGGGCGCTGCCGGCGCTGCCGGTCGCGGCGGGGCCGCCGCCGCGGGTTTTGGCGGCGCCAACGGTTCCGCCCTCACCGTCTCAACGGGTTTGGCCGGCGGCGGTGGCGGTTCGGCAGTACGAGGTTTGGGCGCGCTCCGAGCCGGAGCGGCGGCCGGGGCGGGAGCCGGGGTCGACGGGTTCACGCGCGGCACGGGTTTCGCCGCCGCGGCCGTGCCCTGCGGGGGTGCCACGTGAAGCGTCGAAACCAGATGAGTCTTGGGGGGCAATTGCCGGATCCGACTTGCGCCGGACGCTCCGGGGGCCAAGGGGGCGTAACCGCGGTCCTCGATCGCGCCCAGATCGACACTGACCGGTTCGATCGCTTGGCCATGGGCGGGCGGCGGCGAGAACGCCATCGCCGTCACGCCGAACACAAGGACCGCGCCCAAACACGCGGGATGTGCGCCACGCCACCATTTGGTCATGAATCCCACACTCCCAAAGAGCGGTTCCCAATGTCCGCGGCCCGTTCCGACCATCGCGTCACCATACCGAAGGGGGGGCAGTCAGACAACCGGTTATACGATCCGCAAAAACGGGCAAACGCCTGGCTTTCCGTTGTTTTCCGTGATCAGCAATGCGATCCGGGAGGCGGGGTCGCCGCGCGCATCAACTCGGCGAAGGCGGCGTGTACGGTCGCGTTGGCGGCAATGATTCCGCCGGTCGAAAGCATCTCGTGGCCGCCCGCGAAGTCGTTGACGAATCCACCGGCCTCGCGCACAAGCACGATGCCAGCCGCCATGTCCCAGGGGTTGAGATTAAGCTCCCAGAATCCGTCGAAGCGGCCCGCCGCCACGTAAGCGAGATCGAGCGCCGCGGATCCGAGACGACGAACGTTCAGCGTTGCCGACATGACCGCCCCGACCTGTTTCAGGAATACCGTCTCGTCGCCCTTGGACGTGTAGCGAAAACCCGTGGCGAACATCGAATCTTCGAGCCCGCGGTGGCCGGAGACGCGCAACCGGCGGTGATTCATGTGCGCGCCGGCGCCCTTTTCGGCCCAAAACAACTCGTCGCAGATGGGCTCGTAGACAACGCCGGCGATGAGTTCGCGTTTTCGCTCGAGCGCGATCGATATGGAGAAGTGCGGAACGCCGTGCAGGAAGTTGGTCGTTCCGTCGAGCGGATCGACGATCCAACGATTGTCGGGATCGTCACCTGCGACCGCACCGCGCTCTTCGAACAGGAACCCGTAGCCGGGCCGCGCCGTGGCGAGGGCGGCGTGCAGGACGTCCTCGGCGCGGTGATCGGCCGCCGAGACGAAATCGGCGGGTCCCTTTTTCGAGACCTGAAGCTGTTCCACTTCGCCGAAGTCGCGGACCAAGCTGCGCGCCGCCTTGCGGGCGGCGCCCGCCATCACGTTGATCAGGGCTGAGCGGAGGGGCATGCAGTGAACGGCTCAGTCCTTGGCACGTTCCATGTAGGTGCCCTCGGCCGTGTTTACGACGACGCGTGTGCCGGCCTCGATATGGGGCGGCACCATGATTCGCATCCCGTTCTCGAGAACCGCGGGCTTGTACGAGGACGACGCGGTCTGCCTCTTCACCACCGGGTCGGCTTCGACCACCTCGAGGATCACCGAATCGGGGAGCTGAATCCCGAGTGGCGTTTCTTCGAACAGCTCGATGGTCACCGCCATTCCGTCCTTGAGGAACGACACCTGATCGTGGCCCAGCGACTCGGCGCTAAGCGTGATCTGATCGTAGGTCTCGTTGTTCATGAATGTGTACGAATCGCCGTCGGCGTAAAGATATTGATAGGTTTTTTGCTCAAGGCGCGCGCGTTCAACCGATTCCGAAGACCGAAACCGCTCGTTGAGCTTGGTCCCGTCGCGGATATCCTTCAGCTCGACCTGGAGGTAGGCCCCGCCCTTCCCCGGTTGGGTGTGGCTGATTTTCACCGCCCGCCAAAGACGGTTCTGGTGCTCGATCACCATGCCGGGGCGGATGGCGTTTCCGTTGATCTTCATTTCCGTCGCTCTGATCGCGGACGCGCTCCGCTGCGGACGGCGCGGAGGCTATCATCTCGCCTGCGCCAAGGCAACGCGGGCGCCCTCCCGGCGCGGCACTTCAGCGAACGGCGCTAGAGCGTGCCCGCGCGATGGCGGTGTCGAACTCGCGCACCGCCCGGGCGGGCGCCACCGGGTGGTCCCAGACCGCGGACACGACGGCCAGGAAATCGGCGCCGGCCTCGACGAGCGGGGCGCAGTTCTCGGGCGTGATGCCGCCGATGGCGACGCTGGGAACGATGGTGGTCTCGCGCCACCAGCGGAGGATTTCGGGCTTCGCCCGGTGCTCCGTACTTTTCGTGCCGGTTTCGAAGAACGCGCCGAAGGCGACGTAGTCGGCGCCCAGCTCGGCGGCGGCGATGGCGAGGTGTCGCGAGGCGTGGCAGGTGACGCCGACGATCCCGTCCGAGCCGACCGCGCGCCGGGCTTGGTCGTAGCGCGCGTCCGACTGGCCGATGTGGACGCCGTCGCAGCCGGTCTCGCGGGCGAGGTCGGGACAGTCGTTCATGACGACCGCGGCGTCGCGCGCATGGGACAAGGGAATCAGGGCGTCCGCGGCGCGGCGCACGGAATCGTCGTTCGCTCCCTTCATGCGAAGCTGCAGGCAGGCGACGTCGCCGGCGTCGAGTGCGCGGGCGAGATCATCGGCGAACGCCGCCAACTCGAAACGTGGCGGTGTGATCAGATAGAGACGGCACCCGCCGCCCCTCAGGCGAGAAGCGCGATCGGTTGCGTCGGGGGTCGTCATCCGCGCGGGCCGTGCGCGGTCAACCAAGCCCGGCAAGCGGCGTGCGGATCGTCGATGCGGGCAAGGTCGAGCGCGTCCACCGCGCCGGTCACGATCCGGGCGCCGAGCGCGGCCGCGATGTCGGCGAGGCGCGCAAGCACGTCATCGCGGGCGTGGATGCGGATCGCCCCGACGCCGTTCCTCAAGGCATTCATCGCCGTTCCCGCACTGTCGCCGCAATCGAGCACGGCCGAGTAGCGGGCCTGTGGAAATTCGCGCGCGGCCTCGGCGAGCATCTGCTTGAATACCTTGGCGCCCAGGTAGCGGCCGGCCCCTGCGGGACTCTCGATGATGACCGGGACCCCAAGCTCCGCCGCCACGGACAATGCGAGTTTGGCGTGCGCGCCACTGTGGACGACGACCGACGGCTTCGCGCCGGCCTTGCCGCGGCCGGCGGCGATCGCGCCCGCGCGCCGCCGCCCCTTGCTCAACGCGCCTTCATCATCGCCACGGCGACGTCGGCCATCCGGTTGGAGAAACCCCACTCGTTGTCGTACCACGCCAGCACCCTTACGAAAGTGTCGCCGATCACCTGGGTCTGCGTCAGGTCGAAGACCGCACTGTAGGTGGAGTGGTTGAAGTCGACCGAAACCAGGGGCTCGTCGACGACCCCAAGAACGCCCTTGAGGCGCCCGCGCGCCGCGGAGACCATGGCGCGATTGATTCGCTCGGCGCTCGTCGGTTTGCTCGCGACGAACGTGAGGTCGATCATCGAAACGTTCGCCGTCGGGACGCGGATCGCGGTGCCGTCGAGCTTGCCGGCGAGTTCGGGCAATACCAAGCCGACGGCGCGCGCCGCGCCGGTGGACGTCGGGATCATCGACTGGGCGGCGGCGCGGGCGCGGCGCAGGTCCCCGTGCAGGGTATCGACGATCCGTTGATCACCCGTGTACGCGTGAATCGTCGTCATGAATCCCCGTTCGATCCCCACCAGTTTGTTGAGGACGTCGGCCACCGGGCTCAGGCAGTTGGTCGTGCACGACGCGTTCGAGACCACCTTGTGCTTGCGCGTGATCCGGTCGTGATTGATGCCGTAGCAAACGGTGATGTCGGCGCCTTTCGCCGGGGCCGAGATGAGGACCCGTTTCGCGCCCGCGGCCAAAAGCTGGGCGGCCGAATCGCGGTCGTTGAAATGGCCCGTGCATTCCAGCGCGACATCCACCTTGTACTTCTTCCAGGGGAGCTTTCCGGGGTTGCGTTCGGCGGTGACCGCGATCGGTTTGCGGCCGACGACGATGGCGCCGTCCTTGACCCGGACATCGCGCGCAAGCGTGCCGTGCACCGAATCGTACTTCAGAAGATGCGCGTTGGTCTTCGTCGGCCCAAGATCGTTGACCGCGACCACCTCGATGTCCCGGCGTCCGCTCTCGATGATCGCGCGGAGCACCAACCGGCCGATGCGCCCAAAACCGTTGATTGCAGCCCGGACCGCCATATCCACCTCCTTCGATGACCTGATGCGCCCAACGTTTCCCGTTTGCCGCCCACAGGCGCGGCAACGTGCCGGGGCCGAAATCGTCGCACAAAAGGTCGGATTCAGGTGCGCGCAGAATTGATGGAATGACCTTGACGGTCAATGGCTTTCTGCCCGATCCCCAAGCGCGTACCCACCCGCCCGCCGGGGCGGTTGACGGTCTCGCGGCGCTCCGCCTATGGTGCGTGCGTTGACGAGAACCGATCTCGGCGCCGATGACCATTCCGGAAGAAGGCCCATCGAAACGCTATTGGGAAGTGCGCGAGCAGCTCGACCGCGCCGTCGAGCGGCTCGATGCGGCTTCGGCGAGACCGGAGCGGGTCGGCGATCGCCCCTCCGACGAAACGCACGGTAAGGAAGTTGCGGTGCTGCGCGTCGAGAACGAGCGGTTGCGCAAGACAAATGGGGCCGTCTCCGGCCGTCTCGATTCGGCGATCGATCGCCTGAAGTCGTTGTTGGAAGGATAGGCCCGTGTCCCGGGTATCGGTCACCATCAACGCGCGGACGTACAACATCGCGTGTGACGACGGACAAGAGGACAACCTCACCCGACTCGGCGAGTACGTGGACCGGCGCATCGGCCAACTCGCCGCGGCGGTCGGCCAGGTCGGCGACGATCGCCTGTTGGTGATGGTGAGCCTGTTGATCGCCGACGAGCTCTCGGACGCGATCGAGCAACTCGAGGCATTGCGGGGCGCGGATGGCGATGCGTCGCGCCGCGTCGAGGCGGAGGAGGCGTTGTTCGCCCACGTCGAATCGGTCGCCGAACGCATCGAAGATATTGCCGCGCGCCTCGAACAGTCGTAGATTCAGCGGTAGGCGGTCGCTGAACGGTACGTCAGACTGGAGATCCCTGGGGCCAATATCGAACCTCTCGGGAGCTGTCCCTGCCGGACTCGTGGGTCCGGTATATGGTGCCCACCTGCAACGCAGGCCGCAGAGGAGATCAGGGTCAACGGCCGGTCCGGCGCCGCCCTCTTATTTTGTTTGCGGGCCGTCCGTCGGTGGAGTCCGCACGGATCAACCGTCTCCGCCCACCGGTCATGGCACACACGACGGATGAGGAAAAGAAGCGCCTTCGTCGGCGCATGACCAAATTGCGCGCGGGCGTGGACGAATCGACTCGCCGCCGCGTCGCCGAGCGGGTGAAGGCGAACTTTCTGAACGCAATGACCGAGATGGGGCTGCCCCGCGACGCGGCCAAGGGGCGGGCGGCATTCGCGGGATATTGGCCGAAATCGAGCGAGTTCGATCCCCGAGCATTGCTGCGCGCGCTCGATGGTCGCGGTTTTGCCTGCGCCCTACCGGTGGTGGTTGGCCGCCGACAGCCACTTCGATTCCGGCGTTGGTGTCCCGGCATGGCGCTCGAGCCCGCGTCGTTCGGGCTTCGTGAGCCACCGGAAACAGTGCCCGAGATTTCGCCGGACGTAATCCTGTTGCCGCTTCTAGCGTTCGATTCGGGGGGCCATCGGCTCGGGTACGGTGCCGGTTTCTACGACCGGACCCTCGAGCGTCTCCGCCAGCGTCGCCGGGTGCTCGCGGTGGGCGTCGCATACGCCTTTCAGTGCGTCGACGCCGTCCCCATCGCCGCCGGCGACCAACCGCTCGAGTGGGTCGTCACCGACGAGGGCGCGCGAAGATCCGTCCCGTCATGAAGGTCCTCTTTTGCGGCGACGTGGTGGGGCGCAGCGGGCGCCGGATCATCGAGACCAAGATCCCCGAGCTGCGCCGCGCGCTGGATCTCGACTTTGTTGCGGTCAACGGCGAGAACGCCGCCCACGGGTTCGGGATCACGGCGAAGATATGCGAATCGTTCTTCGCTTGCGGCGTCGACGCCATCACCACCGGGAACCACGTCTGGGCCCAGCGCGAGATTATCGAATACATAGGACG
>JASMAE010000194.1 GCA_030754475.1 Rhodospirillales bacterium | reverse complement strand
CGCGGCGGCGACCGAGGCCTACCTCCGGCGCATCGAGGCGCTGAACCCCCGGCTGGACGCCTTTCAGCACGTGGACGGCGATCGCACGCTTGCCCAGGCCCGGGCGCTCGACGCGCTTCTCGCCGCCGGCACCGATCTGGGGCCGCTGATGGGGGTACCTGTCGCGATCAAGGACATCTTGGTGGTGGACGGCATGCCCACAACCAACGGTTCCAACCTGGACATGAGCGACGTAATGGGACCCGAGGGCGCCTTCGTGCGCGCGCTCAAGCACGCCGGCTGCGTCATCCTCGGCAAAACCAAGACGGTCGAATTCGCCATGGGCTCGACCGGCATCAACCACGTTCGCGGCACGCCCTGGAACCCCTGGGACGCTTCGATCCACCGCATCCCCGGCGGATCGTCGAGCGGTTCGGCGTCGGCGCTCGGCGCCGGTCTTTGCGCCTTCGCCATCGGCACCGACACCGGCGGATCGGTGCGTATGCCGGCGGCCGTCTGCGGCCTCTTCGGCCTCAAGACCACCAAGGGGCTCTGGCCCACCGACGGGGTCTATCCCCTATGCCCGACACTGGACTCCATCGGCCCCCTGACGCGAACCGCCGCCGACGCAGCCTTCATCTTCGCCGCCCTGCAGGGTTGCCCGACCCCGCAGCCGGCGCCGCCGCGGGGCCTCAGGCTGGGCCGGGCGCAAGACCATTTCCTGAGCGGCGTCGACGCCGACGTCGAACGGTGCGCGGGCCACGCCGTCGACGCGCTCGCGAACGCCGGCGTCGAAATCGTCGACGTGGAGATCCCGCACTCGAAGGAGCTTCGCGAACTCATGCTTCCGCTGATCGCGCCGGAAGCGGTGGCGGTGATCGGGCGCGAGCGCTTTGTCCGCGCCGAGAACATCATGGACCCGAGCGGTCGGGGGCGCATGAAGAAGGGCCTCGAGTTGCGCGCCGACGAATACATCCGCACAGCGCGCCGCCACGAGGAGCTGGCGCGGATCGCCGACGCGGCGCTGGCCGATCTCGACGGCTGGGTGACACCTACGGTTCCGCTCTCGCCCCTGCCGGTGGCCCAGTTCGAGACCCGGGACGGAATCGAACGGCTCGATCCGATGATGCCCATGAACACCCGGATCGGCAGCTACTATCGGCTCTGCGCCATCAACTCGCCGATCCAGATGCTGGGCGCGCCCCTGCCCGTGGGCCTCCAGATCATCGGCCGGGCTTTTACCGAGGCGCACGCCCTTTCCATCGGCCTGCTGCTGGAAGAGATGAACGGCCCGCCGCCGCGCGCAGACGTGGGGGCGTTCCTTTAGAACTTTATCCACTTACGTGGAATCGCTCCAGCCGAATAAAAGGATGAAGCGCTAGATACGCGGAGGAGGCAATGGCGAACATTCCACCGGATCCGCTTGGCGACGGCGGCATCGCGCGTTTCGCGGACGAGTTTCGCACC
>JASMAE010000193.1 GCA_030754475.1 Rhodospirillales bacterium | reverse complement strand
GCACCGGCAAAGGCAACGACCAGGTGCGGTTCGAGCTCAGCTACTACGCCCTCGAGCCCCACATCAAGGTGATCGCGCCGTGGCGCGAATGGGATCTCGGCTCGCGCACCCAGCTTATCGAATATGCCGAATCCCACCAGATTGCGGTGCCCACGGGCGGCGGGGGCGAACCTCCGTACTCGATGGACGCGAACCTGCTCCACATCTCGTACGAGGGCCGGGCGCTCGAGGACCCCTGGGTGGAGCCCGACGAATCCATGTTCCTGCGCACCGTCTCGCCGCAGGCGGCGCCAGACCGGGCCACCACCGTCGAGATCGACTTCGAAGGCGGCGATCCGGTCGCCGTGGACGGCGAAAGCCTGTCACCCGCATCACTCCTGCATCGGTTGAACGAGATCGCGGGCGCGAACGGGATCGGCCGGGTCGATCTGGTCGAGAACCGGTTCGTCGGCATGAAGTCGCGCGGCGTCTACGAAACGCCCGGTGGAACCGTGCTGCTTTCGGCGCGGCGCGCGGTCGAAAGCCTGGCCTTGGACAAGGGCGCGCTCCATCTCAAGGACGAGCTCATGCCGCGCTACGCCGAACTGATCTACAACGGGTTCTGGTTCTCGCCCGAGCGCGCGATGCTGCAGGCCGCGATCGACGAAAGCCAGACGCGCGTCAACGGGACCGCGCGGCTGAAACTCTACAAGGGCAACGTCACCGTGGTGGGGCGCAAGTCGCCCGACAGCCTTTACGATCGTGACGTGGTCACCTTCGAGGAAGACTCGGTCTACGACCAGAAGGACGCCGCGGGCTTTATCAAGCTCAACGCGCTTCGCCTCCGACTCGCCGCGTCCAGGCGCGAATAGAGCGCACTCCGACCCCCGGGCAGGTTCATCCGATCGCGGCGCGGACGCGGGCACGCAGCTCGGGCAGAAGCTCGGTATCGAACCAGGGGTTGCGCTGCTGCCAGTGGTTGGTGCGCCAGCTCGGGTGCGGAATGGGCAGGTTTCGCGGAAGGTAATCGCGAAAGCCGCGGACGGTCTCGGTTAAGGTCCGCTGGCGCCGCGGGCCGAGATAACGGGCCTGCGCGAACGCGCCCACGAGCAGCGTCAGCCGGATTCGGGGAAGTAGGGCTAGAAGCGGATCGTGCCAGCGGGGCGCGCACTCGGGCCGTGGCGGCCGGTCGCCGCCACCGGGCTGGCGGCCGGGGTAGCAGAAGCCGATCGGGGCGATGGCGACGCGGGCGGTGTCGTAAAAGGCCTCGGGGTCAAGCGCGAGCCAACCGCGAAGGCGCGCTCCGGACGCGTCGTTCCAGGGGATTCCGGTTTCGTGGACGCGGGTTCCGGGCGCTTGGCCGACGATCAGAAGCCTTGCCGACGCGGCGGCGCGCAGCACCGGCCTTGGGCCGAGCGGAAGCTCGGATGCGCAGATGCGGCAGGCCCGGATCTCGCACAACAATCGATCGAGCGGATCCGCGCGCCCCATCCCCTAACCGCGCGCGCCCAGGAGTCGGGCGACGAACGCCGGCACCACTTCCGTGGCCGGGCCGTAAACGGTCTCGTCGAAGTGTCCCGCGCCTTCCGAGGGTTCCAGGTTCAGCTCGACCGCGTGAACGTTGTCGCGAGACCGGATGCGGTCCACGAAACCGGCCGCCGGATAGACGTTGCCCGACGTCCCGATGGAGACGAACGTCGCGCAAGCGTCGAGGGCGGCGTCGATGCGCTCCAGTTCGAGCGGCATTTCGCCGAACCACACGACATGCGGTCGCATCGCGCCCTTGATCCCGCATTCGCGGCACCGCTCGTCGGTTCCGAGAGCATCCGTGCACGCGACGACGACGCCACAGGCCGAACAGCGCGCCTTCAGGATCTCACCGTGCATGTGAATCAGGTTCCGGCTTCCTGCGCGTTCGTGCAAATCGTCGATGTTCTGGGTCACCACCGTGACGCCCGCTGGCCACGCACCCTCGAGGCGCGCGAGCGCAACGTGGGCGGCGTTGGGCTGGATGGCGCCGCCGACGAGGCGGCGGCGGCGGGCGTTGTAGAACCGGTGCACGCCCTCGGGATCGCGCGCGAAGGCGTCCGGCGTCGCCACGTCCTCGATGCGAACCTTGGCCCAGATGCCGTCCGCGTCGCGAAAGGTGCTGAGGCCCGATTCCTTCGAGATTCCTGCGCCCGTGAGGACGACGATGCGACGGCCGGCATTTGCAGTCATTGCGCCCCGTCCCGGATCCGGCTGGCTTGTGGGGGCTTCGGCCCCATGATAGTCGATGGCGGAACTTGGTTGCGAGCCGGGGTGTAACGGCAAAGCTGGGCGGACGGATCGGACGTTGAGCGAGCGCAAACCCCCAACGAATTCCATCGCACTGGTCATTTTCGACGTCGATGGAGTGCTCGTCGACAGCGAGGTGATTTCGAACCGCGTCATGGTCCGCGAGCTCGGGGCCATGGGTCACGTCTTCGACGAGAGCGAGACCGCGCGCGCCTTCACGGGCCTCAGCGTTCCCGACATCAAGGCCCGGATCGAGGCCCAAATCGGGCGCCCGTTGCCGGACGACTTCGCCGAGCGCCTCTGGCGCGCCGACCGGGACGCCTTCGCAGCAGAGCTGAAGCCGGTCGCGGGCGTCGCCGAGGCCCTTCGCCGGATTCCTATCGCGAAATGCGTCGCATCATCGGGTTCGCTCGAAAAAATCCGCAATTCGCTGAGCCTGACCGGGTTGCTCGAGGCCTTCGACGGCTGCCTCTTCAGCGCCCATGGAGTGCCCCGGGGAAAGCCGGCGCCCGATCTCTTCCTGTTCGCGGCGCGCCACTTAGGCGTCGAAGCGGCCGCGTGCGTGGTCGTCGAGGACAGCGTGCCCGGCGTTCTCGGGGCGAAGGCGGCGGCGATGCACGTGCTTGGCTTCGCCGGCGCGAGCCACGCCGGGCCCGGCTACGCCGAGGACTTGCGCGCGGCGGGCGCCGATCAGGTGTTCGCGGACATGGAGGAGCTGCCGGCGTTGCTAGGTTGCGCCACCGCCAGCGGATAGTCGGCGAGGAGTTCGTAGACGGGGCCGTCTTTGCCCAAATGACTCCTGAACAGCGCGAAGCTCTCGACGTTGAACGGATCCGCGGCGAACGCGCTGTTGGATTCCAGATAATCGCCGATCCTGGCGAGGGGCACGTTCCTGAGCCGCGCGAGAGTAACGTGTCCCTTGAACTTTCGCCCCTCGGGCTCAAACCCGGCCCTGACGATCGCCGATTCCACCTTCTCGGCGAGGTGGTTGAGCGACGGCGACTTTTCGATCCCGGCCCAGATCGTGCGCACCCGGCGGCGCGATTCGAAGCATCCGATGCCTGCGAGCCGCAGCGCGAAGGTGGGGGCCTCGAGCGAAGCTAGCGCGGCGTGCACGTCGTCGCCGCTAGCACGGTCCACGTCGCCGATGAACCGGAGCGTGACGTGCATGTTTTCCGTCGTCATCCAGCGCGCGTGCGCGAGACCCGCGCAAAGCTCGCCCAGTCGTTCCCGCAGATCCGCGGGCAGCGGGATACCCACGAACAATCGCATCATGGCCGGCAGCTCTCCATCGCGACGCCGTCGCGAACGGCGGGTCTCGCGCCGCCCAGCAAGCGCCGTGCACAGCGAAGATTTATGCCGGCCAACCGTCTGCGCATCAAGCGCGCGGGCGCGCGAGGCGTGATCCGCGGGTTAAGACCAATCCGTTCCCCGCGATCACCATGGCGACGCCGAGACCCGCCGACGGCGTCCACAAGAACCCTTCGAACGCCGTCGATAGCGCAAGCGCAATTACGGGGAACAAGACAGCGGCGTAGGAGGCGCGGTCGGCGCCGATCCGTCCCAAAAGCGTGAGATGGCTCCAGAACGCGATCACGGTCGCGAACACGGCGAGATAGAGAAGCGAGGCGGTGTAGGCGAACGAAGGGTCGAAGCCGAACACGTGCCCGCCAAGCACGGTGATGCCCGCCGTGATCACCGCCCCGTAGCTCATCCCGATGGCGTTGGTCTGGATCACCGGAAGCCCGTGGTGCTGGTTGCGGGCCGAGGTCAGCATTCCGAGCGAGGCCGAGAGCGTGCCCAACAGGCACAGCACCAGCCCTTGGGTTCCGGCGCGCGATAAGTCGAACGATCGAAGTTCGGGCCAGAACACCAGCCCGATGCCGGCGATC